>NZ_JACVTS010000026.1:0-83847 GCF_016624545.1 Erwinia sp. S38
ACCTGCCTGTCACGCAGGGGGTCGCGGGTTCGAGCCCCGTCCGTTCCGCCACCCTTTTAGGGGCGTAGTTCAATTGGTAGAGCACCGGTCTCCAAAACCGGGTGTTGGGAGTTCGAGTCTCTCCGCCCCTGCCAGATAAAGAAAAAACCTTTGCTTATGCAAAGGTTTTTTTTTGCCTAAAATTCAAGAAACAAAGCTCATAATGACCAAAGATATGCAACTGCACTTAAAGCTATGCTGTAAGTGCGAGTTATAAAGAGCCGTCCTACGGCTCTTTTGTCGCTTTTATCAACATTAATTGGTTAGGTATTGACCGGTAATTTGATGAGTTGACGGATGTGTGTTTGCTGATCGCTATTTTGTAACCAGACTGCGTAAAGAGGTCTGAGGACAACTGCGGTATCCTGAATTGAGAGAAGATCGCTGTACTCCGCCTCCCAGAAGTCCGGTAAAAATGCACAGGCTCCTGTTGTATGCAACAGTTGGCGCGTTAAATGTGCTGAGGTTGTCGTCAGTACAGGTATGTCATCGGCACCGGCAAGATAGTTTTCATGTTGATGAAAATCCGCCCCCCACTCCAGCTTAATATAATCATATTTCTCCTTTTTCTCCGATTTTCGCGATCTGAACAGCGCCAATGAGATATGGCCAATTTGATGGCTTGTCAGCTCGTCCATTTTGGGAGCTTCAGTGGTAATCAACAGGTCGAGTTGACGTTCATGCAGCTGCTTAACCATCAGATGACGCTGAGCGATTCGTGCTTCGAGATGGAGACTCTCGCGCTGCTGATATAACGTTTGTAGCCAGGGGGTTAGATAAGCTTCCCAGAGCGAAGCACTGGCCCCTATCGACAGCTCATGGTGCTGTTGAGTATGTGAAACCTCTTTCTTAGCCATTTGCCACGTATTCATCAGGCTTTCAGCATATGGCAGTAAACGCTCACCCGCTGAGGTTAACCTGATATTGTTACGGTGCCGGGTAAAAAGGTTCACACCCAGCTGATTTTCAAGCTGTCGAATGCGAAAACTAACGGCGGACTGCGTTAGATAGAGTGCTTCCGCAGCTCGTCCGAAGTGGCGAGTTCTGCTCACTTCAAGAAAGGTTTTTAGTAATTCCGTATCCACAGCGATCTCCTAAAAAACATTTGTCGTTATGATTTAAATGTTTTGTTTTACACTCTGTCAAGCCTATCTAATACTCCGCGCCATAAATAGCTCGGCCTTAAAAGAGTTAGGAGCGTGTAAAATGGCGGAAAGCTTCGCAACAACCAGTCGTTTTTTTGATAACAAACACTATCCCCGCGGGTTCTCCCGGCACGGTGATTTCACCATCAAAGAAGCCCAACTTCTTGAGCGCCATGGTTATGCTTTTAACGAGCTGGATCTGGCAAAGCGTGAGCCGACAACGGAAGAAGAGCGTCTGTTTATCGAAGTGTGCCGCGGTGTACGTGAGCCGCAAACTGAAGCAGAGAGAGTCTGGTCTAAGTACATGACCCGAATTAAACGTCCTAAGCGTTTTCATACCCTTTCTGGCGGTAAACCGCAGATGGAAGGTGTTGAAGACTATTCGGATAGCGACGATTAAGATTAAGGGGCTTCGGCCCCTTTTTAATGCCTGCTATCCCAGACTTTTCTGTAGATTAATCAGTAATCGATCCATTCCCCGATAGCTCACCGCTTCAGTCAGATGTTCCCGATCAATCTCGTTATCATCCGCCAGATCGGCAATCGTCCGTGCCACTTTTAAAATTCGCTGCCAGGCCCTCACCGAGAGCCCAAGTTGATTCAACACCTGTTCCAGCCACTCGGCATCCTCCGTTTTTAACATGCAGAAGTCTTTGATCTCATGATGACTCATCAACGCGTTCACTTTTCCCACACGCGCAAGCTGACGCTCACGCGCAGCGACAACACGTTTTCTGACGGTATCACTGGATTCACTGCCACTCCTTTGCGCGCTCAGTGTTCCTGTCGGTAGCAGCGGTACTTCCAGTGAAAGATCAAAACGGTCAAGGAAGGGGCCGGATAATCGGCTTAAATAGCGCAGCGTTTGCTGTGGAGAGCAGCGATTATGGGGACCGTTGTAGTGACCCGTAGGACTGGGATTCATCGCGGCGATCAGCTGGAATCTGGCCGGATAGGTCACCTTAGCACGGGCGCGAGATATCCCGATCTCGCCGGACTCCAGCGGTTCACGCAGAGCGTCCAACGCACGGCGTTCAAACTCAGGTAGCTCATCAAGAAACAGCACCCCGTTATGCGCCAGCGATATCTCGCCCGGCTTTGGTATTGCTCCTCCGCCAACCAGGGCAAACAGTGAGGCGCTATGGTGTGGAGAGCGAAATGGCCGCTGACGCCAGTGAGTATGCACAGTATCATTCCTGACAAGGCTGGCTATGCAGGCACTTTCCAGCGCTTCCCGATCGCTTAGCGGCGGCATAAGGCCGTTCAGACGTGTTGCCAGCATCGTCTTACCGGTACCGGGGGGCCCGATGAGCAACAGATTATGCCCGCCGGCAGCAGCGATCTCTAGTGCACGCTTGGCCTGCTGTTGGCCGATCACCTCCTGCAGGTCACCCTCCGCTGTTGGCAGGTCATCATGCTTTACACATGCGCGCTCCAGCTGGGCTTCGCCATGCAGAAAGGCGCAGACTTCCAGTAAATCACGAGCAAGCAAATTATCACCGTGTTCTATCAGGCCAACCTCCGCGAGATTATCCGCTGAGAGGATAAGCTGCCTCCCTGCATCATGAGCTGCCATCGCCGCCGGGATAACCGCCTGTACGCCCCTTAGAGCGCCTGTAAGCGCCAGTTCGCCCAGGAACTCATATTGAGTGAGTTTCTCCGCAGGAATCTGTTCTGAGGCTGCGAGAATAGCAACTGCGATAGGAAGATCGAATCTTCCCCCTTCTTTGGGCAAATCCGCCGGGGCGAGGTTAACGGTGATGCGTTTGGCCGGGAAAGAAAATCCGCAGTTAATAATGGCGCTGCGTACCCGGTCACGAGCCTCTTTGACGGCCGTTTCAGGCAGCCCCACCATGGAAAGTGCGGGAAGCCCATTACTGAGATGAACTTCGACGCAAACCAGGGGGGCCTGAATGCCAATCGCAGCACGAGTGTAAGCAACAGATAACGACATGGAGCCTCCTTTTGGCGTTACTGTGCATACAAATTTCTATCCTGACGATGAGTAAAAGGGATCGCTGTGAGATGGGCTGACAGTTATTTTGTGATGATGGAGTGCGTTTCACCACGCTGCGAGCTGCCGTGAGAATTCCACTATGTGGAATTAAAGCGATCACGGCAGGTGAGTATTGAAAATAAATCAACATCTTCTTATTCACTGAATAACAATACTTTTTACTTTTTTTGCGTACGCTGTCATAAAATAAAATGATGAAAAAAGTTGAACGCAAACGCGTAACTGTGATAACTCTATAGACATTAATTCGAACAAGTGAATTTACAGAATCCAAATGAAAGCCCTTCTACGAGTCATTAGCCTAGTCGTCATTAGCGTCGTCGTGATTATTATCACGCCGTGCGGGGCTACGCTCGGAGAAAGAAAGGCTTAAAAATCAAGCCTGAATTCGAAAGAACCCCCGCACCGAAAGGTCCGGGGGTTTTTTTTTAGCAAGACAAAACGTGTGAGGAACAGAAGATGAACAGTAGCATAAAATGCTGTTGTTCCCAGCCAGAGGCGGGGGAATAACTATGAATGGTGCACAGTGGGTGGTTCAAGCTTTGCGTGCACAGGGAGTCGAGACAGTATTCGGCTATCCTGGTGGAGCAATTATGCCGGTCTATGACGCGCTCTATGACGGCGGTGTCGAACACCTACTGTGCCGCCACGAGCAGGGTGCAGCCATGGCCGCTATCGGCTTTGCCCGTGCTACCGGAAAAGTCGGCGTCTGTATCGCCACTTCTGGCCCCGGCGCGACCAATCTGATCACGGGTCTGGCTGATGCGATGCTGGATTCAGTTCCTATTGTTGCCATTACCGGCCAGGTCTCTTCTGCGGTCATGGGCACCGACGCCTTCCAGGAGATCGACGTTCTGGGCCTCTCGCTGGCTTGTACCAAGCACAGCTTCCTGGTGGAATCACTCGATGAACTGCCGGGCGTGATGGCTGAAGCCTTTGCCATTGCAAAATCGGGTCGTCCCGGCCCTGTTCTGGTGGATATTCCTAAAGATATCCAATTGGCCAGCGGCGACCTGACGGCCCATCTGCTGCCATTGGAAGAGGAGCAGGACCACCCGCACGTTGAACTGCAGCAGGCCCGCCAGCTGCTGGCGCAGTCGCAGAAGCCGATTCTGTATGTTGGCGGTGGCGTGGGAATGGCCGATGCGGTCCATGCGCTGCGTGCTTTCGCCAAAGAAACCGGCATTCCAACCGTGGCTACCCTGAAAGGTCTGGGCACGCCGGATGTGGAAGATGAGTGTTATCTCGGCATGCTGGGCATGCACGGCACCAAGGCGGCGAACCTCGCCGTTCAGCAGTGCGATCTGCTGATTGCCGTCGGTGCTCGCTTTGACGACCGGGTGACCGGCAAGCTGGATACCTTCGCACCGCATGCCAGCGTTATCCATATGGATATCGACCCGGCGGAACTGAACAAACTGCGCCGCGCGCATGTTGCCCTGCAGGGCGATCTGAACAAGCTGCTGCCGGATCTTTATCATCCGGTAGCGATCGCAGCCTGGCGTGAAGAGATCAAAGCGCTGAAAGCCGATCACGGCTGGCGTTACGATCATCCGGGCGAAGCGATTTTTGCTCCGCTGTTCCTGAAGCAGCTGTCGGACCGCAAATCGGATAGCAGCGTTGTGACTACGGATGTGGGACAGCACCAGATGTGGGCGGCACAGCATATGAGCTTTACCCGTCCGGAGAATTTCATCACCTCAAGCGGACTGGGCACTATGGGCTTTGGTCTGCCGGCTGCCGTAGGTGCTCAGGTGGCTCGCCCCGACGATACCGTGATCTGCGTTTCCGGTGATGGCTCCTTTATGATGAATGTACAGGAGCTGGGCACCATCAAGCGCAAACAGCTGCCGGTGAAGATCGTGCTGCTGGATAACCAGCGTTTAGGCATGGTACGCCAGTGGCAGCAGTTGTTCTTCGAAGAACGCTATAGTGAAACCAATCTCTCAGATAACCCGGACTTTCTCACACTGGCCAGCGCTTTCAATATTCCCGGCCAGCGCATCACCCGTAAAGATCAGGTCGACGCCGCATTAGACGCTTTGCTGCACAGTGAAGGGCCATACATGCTCCACGTCGCGATTGACGAGCATGAGAACGTCTGGCCTCTGGTACCACCCGGTGCCAGCAACGAAAATATGATGGAGAAAACCTCATGATGCAGCATCAATTGTCTATCGAAGCACGTTTTCGTCCGGAAGTTCTGGAACGTATTTTACGTGTTATCCGCCACCGTGGTTTTCAGGTGTGCACGATGAATATGGCTTCGCAGGCGAATACCGACAATATTAATATTGAATTGACCGTTGCCAGCCAGCGCTCTGTCGATTTACTGTCAACGCAGTTAAGTAAACTGATGGACGTTGCATGCGTTCAGGTTCAACAACAGACAACACAACAAATCCGCGCTTAAGCGGGCAAGGAAATTAGAATGACGAAGAAAGCTGACTTTATCTGGTTCAATGGCGAGATGGTTAAATGGGAAGACGCGAAGGTCAGCGTTATGTCCCACGCACTGCACTACGGCACATCCGTATTTGAAGGCGTCCGTTGCTATGACTCGCACAAAGGGCCAGTGGTCTTCCGCCATCGTGAACACATGCAGCGTCTGCGTGATTCTGCAAAAATCTATCGTTTCCCTGTCAGCCAGAGCGTTGATGAACTGATGGAAGCGTGCCGCGAAACGCTGCGCAAGAACAACCTGAAAAGCGCATATATTCGTCCGCTGGTATTTGTTGGCGACGTGGGCCTGGGCGTGAACCCGCCAGACGGCTACAGCACGGATGTGATCATCGCCGCGTTCCCGTGGGGTGCTTACCTGGGTGCTGAAGCGCTGGAGCAGGGGATCGATGCGATGGTTTCTTCATGGAACCGCGTAGCGCCAAACACCCTGCCAACCGCCGCTAAAGCCGGTGGTAACTACCTGTCTTCCCTGCTGGTTGGTAGCGAAGCGCGTCGCCACGGCTATCAGGAAGGTATCGCACTGGACACTCAGGGCTACATCTCTGAAGGTGCCGGTGAGAACCTGTTTGAAGTGAAAGACGGCATTCTGTTTACTCCGCCGTTCACCTCTTCCGCACTGCCGGGTATTACTCGTGATGCCATTATTAAACTGGCGCAGGATCTGGGTATTGAAGTGCGTGAGCAGGTACTGTCTCGTGAATCACTGTATCTGGCAGATGAAGTCTTCATGTCCGGTACTGCCGCTGAGATTACTCCGGTACGCAGCGTTGATGGTATTCAGGTCGGCGCGGGCAAACGTGGCCCGGTTACCGAGCGTATTCAGTCTGCATTCTTTGGTCTGTTCACTGGCGAAACTGAAGACAAATGGGGTTGGCTGGATCCGGTTAACTCATAAGAACTATACATTTTCTCGGGCGTCATTTGACGCCCGCGTATCATCGATTTCTGGAGTAATAGAGCATGCCTAAGTACCGTTCCGCCACCACCACCCACGGGCGCAATATGGCGGGTGCCCGTGCCCTGTGGCGCGCCACAGGAATGACCGATGATGACTTCGGTAAGCCGATCATTGCGGTTGTAAACTCCTTCACGCAGTTTGTGCCGGGTCACGTTCACCTGCGCGATCTGGGAAAACTGGTTGCTGAGCAGATCGAAGCGTCAGGCGGCGTGGCGAAAGAGTTTAATACCATCGCCGTTGATGATGGTATCGCCATGGGTCACGGCGGCATGCTTTATTCTCTGCCGTCACGTGAACTGATCGCTGACTCGGTCGAATACATGGTCAACGCACACTGTGCCGACGCCATGGTTTGTATCTCCAACTGTGACAAGATCACCCCGGGAATGTTGATGGCGTCGCTGCGCCTGAATATTCCGGTGATCTTCGTTTCCGGCGGCCCGATGGAAGCCGGTAAAACCAAGCTGTCAGATAAAATCATCAAGCTGGACCTCGTCGATGCGATGATTCAGGGTGCAAACCCTAACGTCAGCGATGCAGACAGTGACCAGATTGAGCGTTCCGCCTGTCCGACCTGTGGCTCCTGTTCCGGTATGTTCACCGCTAACTCGATGAACTGCCTGACCGAAGCGTTGGGTCTGTCCCAGCCGGGCAACGGCTCGCTGCTGGCGACACACGCTGACCGTAAAGAGCTGTTCCTGACTGCCGGCCAGCGTATCGTTAGCCTGACTAAACGCTATTACGAGCAGGATGACGTCAACATGCTGCCGCGTAATATCGCGACGAAAGCCGCGTTCGAGAACGCGATGACGCTGGATATCGCCATGGGCGGTTCAACTAATACCGTTCTGCACCTGCTGGCGGCCGCGCAGGAAGGCGAAATCGAATTCAACATGTCCGATATCGATCGCCTGTCACGTAAAGTCCCGCATCTGTGTAAAGTGGCGCCAAGTACGCCGAAATATCACATGGAGGATGTGCACCGTGCGGGTGGCGTGATCGGTATTCTGGGTGAACTGGACCGCGCAGGGCTGATCGACACCAGCGTGCGCAATATTCTGCAGCAGACCATGCGTGAAACTCTGGATCAGTACGACATCATGCTGACCAAAGACGAAGCGGTGAAAAAGATGTTCCGCGCCGGTCCGGCCGGTATTCGTACCACTCAGGCTTTCTCACAGGATTGCCGCTGGGACACGCTGGATGATGACCGTCAGGAAGGGTGTATTCGTACCCGCGAACATGCGTTCTCTCAGGATGGCGGCCTGGCTGTGCTGTACGGCAACATCTCAGAAGATGGCTGTATCGTTAAAACCGCCAGCGTTGACGCAGAACTGCTGACCTTCAAAGGCCCGGCAAAAGTCTACGAGAGCCAGGATGATGCGGTAGACGCGATCCTCGGCGGCAAAGTGGTGGCGGGCGACTGCGTTGTTATCCGCTACGAAGGACCAAAAGGCGGTCCTGGCATGCAGGAAATGCTCTATCCGACCACCTATCTGAAATCGATGGGGCTGGGCAAAGCCTGTGCGCTGATCACCGATGGCCGTTTCTCAGGAGGCTCTTCCGGACTCTCTGTGGGGCACATCTCACCAGAAGCGGCGAGCGGCGGAACCATCGCGCTGATTGAAGATGGCGACATGATCGAGCTGGATATTCCGAATCGTCGCATCCATCTGGATCTGCCAGACAACGAAATCCATGCACGCCGTGAAAAAGAGCTGGCGCGCGGTGATGCGGCTTACACGCCACACGGCCGCGAGCGTCAGGTTTCCTTTGCCCTGCGCGCCTACGCCACTCTGGCAACCAGCGCCGACAAAGGTGCGGTCCGCGATAAGAGCAAGCTGGGAGGCTAACGATATGGCTGAGTCTCAACCGCTACCCGCACAGCCCTGTGGTGCGGAGTATCTGCGTGCGGTACTTCGCGCGCCGGTCTATGAAGTCGCACAGGTAACGCCGCTGCAGAAAATGGAGAAAATCTCCTCGCGCCTCGGCAATACCATTCTGGTTAAGCGAGAAGATCGCCAGCCGGTGCACAGCTTCAAGCTGCGCGGTGCGTACGCGATGATCGCCGGGCTGACCGAAGAGCAGAAGGCGCGTGGTGTTGTCACCGCCTCGGCGGGGAATCATGCTCAGGGTGTGGCGCTGTCTGCCACCAAGCTGGGCATTAAATCCCTGATCGTGATGCCGGTTGCCACGGCGGATATCAAAGTTGATGCGGTGCGGGCATTTGGCGGTGAGGCTTACCTGTTCGGTGCCAACTTCGACGAAGCGAAAGCTAAGGCGATCGAGCTGGCGGAGCAGCAGGGTTATACCTTTGTTCCACCGTTCGATCATCCGATGGTGATCGCCGGTCAGGGTACGCTGGCGATGGAACTGCTGCAGCAGGATGCGCATCTCGATCGCGTATTCGTTCCGGTTGGCGGCGGCGGTCTGGCCGCGGGCGTCGCGGTGCTGATTAAGCAGCTGATGCCGCAGATTAAAGTGATCGCGGTTGAATCTAACGACTCGGCCTGCCTTAAGGCTGCGCTGGATGCCGGTCAGCCGGTCGATCTGCCTCGCGTTGGGCTATTTGCCGAAGGCGTGGCGGTGAAACGGATTGGTAGCGAAACCTTCCGCCTGTGTCAGGAATACATCGACGACATCGTGACCGTAGACAGCGATGCTATCTGCGCGGCGATGAAGGATCTGTTTGACGATGTGCGTGCGGTGGCGGAACCGTCCGGTGCACTGGCGCTGGCCGGTATGAAAAAGTACATCCAGCAGCACCAGATTAAAGGTGAACGCCTGGCGCATGTGCTTTCCGGTGCTAACGTCAACTTCCACGGTTTGCGTTACGTTTCAGAGCGCTGCGAGCTGGGTGAACAGCGTGAAGCGCTGCTGGCGGTAACCATCCCGGAACAGCAGGGCAGCTTCCTGCGTTTCTGCCAGCTGCTGGGCGGACGTTCCGTCACCGAGTTCAACTATCGCTATGCCAACGCCGATGATGCCTGCATTTTTGTCGGTGTGCGACTAACCCGCGGGCTTGAAGAGCGACAGGAGATTCTGGAGCTTCTTACCGAGGGTGGCTACAAGGTAGTCGATCTCTCCGATGACGAAATGGCGAAACTGCACGTGCGCTACATGGTCGGCGGTCGTCCATCTAAGCCGCTGCGTGAAAGGCTGTTCAGTTTCGAATTCCCGGAAGCTCCGGGGGCGCTCCTGCGCTTCCTGCAAACGCTGGGAACGCACTGGAATATCTCTCTGTTCCACTACCGCAGCCACGGTACCGATTACGGTCGCGTGCTGGCCGCGTTTGAGCTGAGTGACAACGAACCGCAGTTCGAAGAGCACCTGGCGGCGCTGGGATATGATTTCCACGATGAAACCCATAACCCGGCGTTCCGTTTCTTCCTTGCCGGTTAAAGCAGATTCCAGAACGCATCAATAAGCGGCTCATTGAGCCGCTTTTTTTGTACGCAAACGCCCAGTTCGAACGGCGCAACCATCTCCACGTCTTCCAGTTCCAGAATTCGGTTACGAATCGGTTCCGGGCTGTTCTCCAGCACCACATCCGGCAGCAGTGCAATACCGCAGCCCAGCGCCACCATCGAAACAATCGCTTCATGCCCGGATACCGTGGCGTAAATCATTGGATTCGCAATATGACGATGGCGAAACCAGAGGTCGATACGGCGGCGCGATGGCCCCTGCGCGGGCAGGATAAATGGGATCTGTGCCCAGTCCGGCTCTGCCTGAGTTGCCTGGTTACGTACCGGGCAGGGCAGTGCGGGCGCAATCAACACCAGCGGGATCAGCCCCAGCGGCATAAAGCCAATGCTGGCAGGCAGCGTTTCCGGGCGTCCGGCAATCGCAATATCGACTTCATTTGACTGCACTTTCTCTACCGCATCGGCGGCATCCCCGGTGGTCAGCTTGATTTCAACCAGCGGATGCTCCGCGCGAAAGCGGTCGAGGATCGGCGGCAGATGGCTGTAGGCGGCGGTAACAGAACAGAACAGACGTAGCTCACCGCTTAGTGATGGGCCGTTCTGCCCGATGGCGTGACGCATCTGCTGATACTGCAACAGCGTTTGTTGGGCAAACTGCCGCAGGCGTTCACCGGCATCGGTCAGGGTGACGGTGCGGTTATCACGCAGGAATAGCGCCTGGCCCAGGTCTTCTTCCAGCCGCTGGATCTGCCGGGAGAGCGTGGAGGGGCTGACGTGCATGGCGCGCGCACTGCGCCCGAAATGGCGGCTTTCCGCTAAATGAAGGAATAATTTCAGGTCGCGCAAATCCATGGAATCGAACCTCGTTTTTACGTTGCAGAACATGCAATGTCACGTTGTTAATATATCAATTTCAGCAATGGATTTCCTGTCATATGATAGGGTCTATTCAGGGCGGAGAAATCGACAGCCCGGACAACAAATAATACGCGAACACAACTTCAGGAGTGCCCATGTCTAACTATTTCAACACTTTGAACCTGCGCAACCAGTTAGCGCAATTAGGTAAATGCCGCTTCATGGCGCGCGAAGAATTTGCTGATGAAGCAAGCTACCTGAAAGGTAAAAAAGTCGTCATCGTTGGCTGTGGTGCTCAGGGTCTGAACCAGGGCCTGAACATGCGCGATTCTGGCCTGAATATCTCTTACGCTCTGCGTGCAGAAGCGATCGCTGAGAAACGTGCTTCATGGCGTAAAGCGACCGAGAACGGTTTCCAGGTAGGCACTTACGAAGATCTGATCCCACAGGCTGACCTGGTGGTTAACCTGACTCCGGACAAGCAGCACTCTTCTGTTGTTCAGGCTGTACAGCCGCTGATGAAAGACGGCGCTGCGCTGGGCTACTCTCACGGTTTCAACATCGTTGAAGTTGGTGAGCAGATCCGTAAAGACATCACCGTAGTGATGGTGGCGCCTAAGTGCCCGGGTACTGAAGTTCGTGAAGAATACAAGCGTGGTTTCGGTGTGCCAACGCTGATCGCGGTTCACCCGGAAAACGATCCGAAAGGCGAAGGCATGGCGATTGCTAAAGCCTGGGCAGCGGCTACCGGCGGTCACCGTGCGGGCGTGCTGGAATCTTCTTTCGTTGCGGAAGTGAAATCTGACCTGATGGGCGAGCAGACTATCCTGTGCGGTATGCTGCAGGCTGGTTCTCTGCTGTGCTTCGACAAGCTGGTGGCGGAAGGTACTGATGCTGCCTACGCAGAAAAACTGATTCAGTTCGGCTGGGAAACCATCACCGAAGCGCTGAAGCAGGGCGGCATCACGCTGATGATGGATCGCCTGTCTAACCCGGCTAAACTGCGTGCTTATGCGCTGTCCGAGCAGCTGAAAACCATCATGGCTCCGCTGTTCCAGAAGCACATGGATGACATCATCTCCGGTGAATTCTCTTCCGGCATGATGGCTGACTGGGCTAACGACGACAAAAACCTGCTGGGCTGGCGTGAAGAGACCGGTAAAACCGCATTCGAAACTGCAGCACAGTTCGAAGGTAAAATTGCCGAGCAGACCTACTTCGATGAAGGCGTGGTGATGGTTGCCATGGTGAAAGCAGGCGTTGAGCTGGCGTTTGAAACCATGCTGGATGCGGGCATCATCGAAGAATCTGCCTACTACGAATCACTGCACGAGCTGCCGCTGATTGCGAACACCATCGCACGTAAGCGTCTGTATGAAATGAACGTGGTTATCTCTGATACCGCAGAATACGGTAACTACCTGTTCTCTTACGCGGCGGTTCCGCTGCTGAAAGAGTTCATGACCACGCTGCAGGCGGGCGATCTGGGTAAAGCAGCAAGCACTTCGACTACCGTTGATAACGCGCAGCTGCGTGACGTTAACGAAGCGATTCGTCAGCACCCAATCGAGTCTGTTGGCCGCACTCTGCGTGGCTATATGACCGATATGAAACGTATCGCAGTAGCAGGCTAATATTCTCAGCGGATTAACCCTCCGCCAGAGTGAAAAATGGCACCCTCGGGTGCCATTTTTTTATTTGCGGTACAGTACCTTAATGATGTGGTAGCCGAACTGCGTATGCAGCGGGCCCTGCGGCTCGATCAGCGGGCAAGAGAACACCACTTTATCGAACGCCGGTACCATCGCACCCTGTTTGAACTCACCCAGATGTCCGCCTTTTTTCCCTGAAGGGCAGGTAGAGTGTTTCTTCGCCAGCTTTTCGAAATCACCACCCTGTTTCAGCTGTTCCAGCAGATCCAGTGCCAGTTTCTCTTCTTTAACCAGAATGTGCAGTGCTGCTGCCATTTTCGCCATGTTGCTCTCCAGAATATTTAGTCAGTCAGGCCCGCAGGCCGGATGGCGCTTACTATACCTGCTCACTCTTCCCGGCGCGACAGGCGCATTTGATGCTATCTGCACCGGTTGGCTGAATGATGATTTCATGATCATGTTCAGGACATGTTTTCAGGCAATCGTATGCACAGAATTGATTTATCTACCCTTCACTTTTCTTCCCGGTTTTGAACGGCTCCACTGCTCTACAGGCAGGCTTTCTTTGGTTATACTTCCTGCCTGTTTTATTAGTGGAATAATCAAGCTATGCGTCTTAATCCTGGTCAGCAACACGCCGTTGAATTTGTTACCGGACCCTGTCTGGTGCTGGCTGGAGCCGGATCGGGTAAAACGCGCGTGATTACCAATAAAATTGCGCATCTGATCCGCGAATGTGGCTATCAGGCCCGGCACATTGCTGCCGTGACCTTCACCAATAAAGCCTCGCGTGAGATGAAAGAGCGCGTGGCGCAGACGCTGGGCCGCAAAGAAGCGCGCGGACTGATGATCTCAACCTTCCACACCCTCGGGCTGGAGATCATCAAACGTGAATATGCCGCGCTGGGGATGAAGTCTAACTTTTCGCTGTTTGACGATCAGGACCAGCTGGCGCTGTTGAAAGATCTGACCGAGGAGTGGTTGGAGAACGATAAAAATCTGCTCCAGCTACTGACCTCGACGATCTCGAACTGGAAGAACGATCTGCTGGACCCGCCTCGTGCCGCCGCAGGCGCCCAGTCCGAGCGCGACAAGCTCTTTGCCCACTGCTACGCGCTGTATGACAAACACCTGAAATCCTGCAACGTGTTGGATTTCGACGATCTGATCCTGCTGCCCACGCTGCTGTTTCAGCGCAACCAGGAAGTCCGCGAGCGCTGGCAGCAACGCATTCGCTACCTGCTGGTGGATGAATATCAGGATACCAATACCAGCCAGTACGAGCTGGTTAAACTGCTGGTAGGCAACCGTGCGCGCTTTACCGTAGTCGGGGACGATGACCAGTCTATCTACTCATGGCGCGGGGCGAGGCCACAGAACCTGGTGCTGCTGAAAGAGGATTTCCCGGCGTTGCAGGTGATCAAGCTGGAGCAGAACTACCGTTCTTCGGAACGTATTCTGAAAGCGGCGAACATCCTGATCGCTAATAATCCGCACGTGTTTGAAAAACGCCTTTTCTCCGAGCTGGGTTACGGAGCGGAGTTGAAGGTGGTGATGGCTAACCATGAAGAGCACGAGGCCGAGCGGGTGGCGGGCGAGCTTATAGCACATCACTTTATTAATAAGACGCAGTATAAAGACTACGCCATTCTCTATCGCGGCAACCACCAGTCGCGGGTCTTTGAAAAAATGCTGATGCAGAACCGCATTCCCTACCGGATCTCCGGCGGTACTTCATTCTTCTCGCGTCCGGAAATCAAAGATCTGCTGGCCTATCTGCGGGTGCTGACCAATGCCGATGACGACAGCGCCTTTATGCGCATCGTTAATACGCCGCGGCGCGAAATTGGGTCGGCCACACTGCAAAAGCTGGGTGAATGGGCGATGCAGCGTAATAAGAGCCTGTTTACCGCCAGCTTTGATATGGGGCTGGGCCAGACGCTGACCGGCCGCGGTCTGGAGTCACTCCAGCGTTTCACCCACTGGCTGCAGGAGATCGCCAGGCTGGCGGAGCGGGAACCGGTTGCCGCCGTACGCGATCTGATCCACGGTATTGATTATGAGAGCTGGCTGTTTGAAACCTCCGCCAGCCCGAAAGCCGCTGAAATGCGCATGAAGAACGTCAATACGCTGTTCCAGTGGATGACGGAAATGCTCGAAGGCAGCGATATTGATGAACCGATGACGCTGACCCAGGTAGTTACGCGCTTCACCCTGCGCGATATGATGGAGCGCGGTGAGAGCGATGAAGAGGCCGACCAGGTGCAGCTGATGACGCTGCATGCCTCAAAGGGTCTTGAGTTCCCTTATGTGTATCTGGTGGGCATGGAAGAGGGACTGTTACCCCATCAGAGCAGTATTGATGAAAACAACGTTGAGGAAGAACGTCGTCTGGCCTATGTCGGCATCACCCGTGCGCAAAAAGAGCTGACTTTCAGTCTGTGCCGCGAACGCCGTCAGTACGGTGAGCTGATTCGCCCGGAGCCCAGCCGCTTTTTACTGGAACTGCCGCAGGATGATCTGCAGTGGGAGCGAGAACGCAAGGTGGTGAGTGCGGAAGAGCGGATGCAAACCGGCCAAAGTCGGGTAGCCGGTCTGCGAGCGATGCTGGATAAAGCGAAGAAATAATACGACCGTCAGACGACGGTCAGATGCCAGTGTACATAGCTCTGCCAGTGGACTTCCTGTTCCAGCAGTTCGGCGCGAAGCGGATGCGCCTGCAGCCAGCCTGCGGGTAGCGTGAGGCTCAGCGTATCATCATCGGCCTGTAAACGAACGGCTGGCAGCGTGTTATCCCGACGGCGGCTGGAGAAGATAATCGCCAGGCGTAGCAGACGGCACAGGCGTTCCGCCACGCGCGGCGGTACGGCATTCTGCTGACTTAACAGTGCCAGATCGATACCGTTGACCTGGTTTTGCAGCAGGGTGGCCAGCAGTTTTTTCTGCGCAGGCGTAAAGCCCGGCAGGTCCAGATGACGTACCAGATACGCGGAATGCTGCGGAGCCTGGCGGAAATCGACGCTCAGGCCGATTTCATGGATCAGGCAGGCGCTTTCCAACAGGTCGCGGCTCAGATCGTCCAGCTTCCAGCTGTTGCTCACCTGACGGGTGAAGCTTTCTGCCAGCTGGCGCACGCGATCGGCCTGCTCAACATCGATAGCGAAGCGGCGCTGAATATTGTGCAACGTGCGTTTACGGATATCACGATCGACCGGAAGATGCAGCATGCCGTACACCAGGCCCTCGCGCAGTGCGCCACCGGCCAGCGTCATGCTGCTGATATTCAGTTCGGTGAAAATGGCAATCAGTATCGACAGCCCGCTTGGAAACACCAGAGCGCGCTCCAGCGTCAGGCCTTCAATTTCCAGCTCTTCCAACTTTCCGCACTGAATGGCGCGCTGTTTAAGCTGCTGCAGTTTGTTCAGGGTAATGCGTTCATCCATTCCCTGCGCCATCATAATTTCCTGTAGCGCCTGCACGGTGCCGGAAGCACCGACACAAACCTGCCAGCCCTGCTCACGCAGAATGCTTGCTACCGGACGGATCATTTCACGCGCAGCCTCTTCGGCCTGGGCGAAATTTTCTTTTCCCAGATGGCGGTCGGTAAAATAACGCTCCAGCCAGGTGACGCAACCCATCGACAGACTGAACAGCGAGGTCGTTTGCGAACCTTTACCGGTGACCAGTTCCGTACTGCCGCCGCCAATATCCACCACCAGGCGTTTATCGGACCCGCCGGTAGTATGAGCGACGCCCTGATAGATCAGCCGAGCTTCCTCCTCACCACTGATTACATTAATCGGGCAATTGAGGATTTGCTGAGCCTTAACCAGGAAACTGTCGGCGTTGACGGCGATACGCAGTGTGGCAGTGGCCACAACGCGGATCTGCTCCGGGGGAATATCCTGCAGCTGTTCTGAAAACAGCCGCAGACACTGCCAGCCGCGCTCCATCGCTTCTTCAGAAAGCTGGCTGCTGCCATCAAGACCTGCAGCAAGACGCACTTTACGCTTGATGCGAGCGATGGTCTGGATACTGCCAGCCACCTCGCGCACCACCAACATATGAAAACTGTTCGATCCCAGATCGATTGCAGCATAGAGTGATGACGCGCTGAGCATAGAGACGTTAACCTGAGCGTTTGCGGTTAGGGTTTCGCGGTGCGCTACCACGGCGATTGTTATTTCCCCCACGACGCAGGTTGTTGCCTGTGCGGTTGCGGGTTAAGCGTTTTGGCGGCGGCAGTTCACTCATCAGCGCATCGCTGTTATAGCGGCTGACCGGAATGCTGTGACCAATATATTCTTCAATCGCCGGCAGATTCAGCGCGTACTCTTCACAGGCCAGGCTGATTGAGTGCCCATTTGCGCCAGCGCGACCGGTACGTCCGATGCGATGAACGTAATCTTCGCGATCGTCAGGCAGATCGTAGTTAAACACGTGCGTTACCGCAGGAATGTGTAAACCACGGGCGGCTACGTCAGTCGCAACCAGGATATCCACGTCACCTTTGGTGAAATCGTCCAGAATACGCAGGCGTTTTTTCTGAGCCACATCACCGGTCAGCAGGCCTACGCGATGACCATCGGCAGCCAGATGGCCCCAAATATCTTCGCAGCGGTGCTTGGTATTGGCGAAAATAATCGCCCGGTCAGGCCACTCTTCTTCCAGCAGCGTTTGCAGCAAACGCATTTTTTCTTCGTTGGAAGGGTAGAACAGCTCTTCCTTAATACGGTGCCCGGTTTTCTGCTCTGGCTCGACCTCAACGTACTCGGCGTTGTTCATGTTTTCGAAGGCCAGCTCGCGCACACGGAACGACAGCGTGGCGGAGAACAGCATATTCAGGCGCTGGTTCGCGGCAGGCATGCGGCGGAACAGCCAGCGGATATCTTTGATGAAGCCGAGATCGAACATACGATCGGCTTCGTCAAGGACGACGACCTGGATAGCACCTAAATTAACGTGATTTTGTTTCGCATAATCGATTAAACGGCCCGTGGTGCCAATCAGAATATCAACACCGCTTTCCAGCACTTTCAGCTGCTTATCATAACCATCGCCACCGTAGGCAAGGCCGAGTTTTAGCCCGGTAACCTGCGCCAGTGGTTCCGCATCCGCGTGGATCTGAACGGCCAGTTCACGCGTCGGAGCCAGGATCAGCGCGCGCGGTTGGTTAACCTGGCGGCCTTCCGGTGCAGGGTGAGAAAGAAGATGATGAAACGTTGACGTTAAAAACGCCATCGTTTTGCCCGTACCGGTTTGCGCCTGACCTGCTACATCACGCCCGGAGAGCGTAAAAGGTAATGCCAGCGCCTGAATAGGCGTGCAATTATGAAACCCTTTATTATCAAGAGCTTCAATGACCTGAGGATGCAGGGCGAAGTCGGAAAACTTCTTTTCGGTTAAGTGTGTTTTGCTCATAGTGTGGTAGAATATCAGCTAAGTATTGCTTTACGAAAGCATATCCGTTGAAATAAAAGCAGTGAAATTGTTAATCTGATGCTGCTTAATGCTACATCATCAAGATCAAGATAATCCCCCTGGAGTAAACATGAGCGCTAAAATTGTTCACCTGTCCGATGATAGCTTCGAAACTGATGTCCTGAAAGCTGATGGTTTAACGCTGGTAGACTTCTGGGCAGAATGGTGTGGCCCTTGCAAGATGATTGCCCCAATCCTGAATGAAGTTGCCGAAGAGTATGAAGGCAAGCTGACTATTGCCAAGCTCAACATTGATGAGCATCCGGCTACAGCGCCTAAGTACGGCATTCGCGGTATCCCAACATTGCTGCTGTTTAAAGGTGGCGAAGTCATCGCGACTAAAGTTGGCGCACTGTCTAAAGGTCAGCTTAAAGAGTTCCTGAACGCGAACCTGGGCTAATCATGCTTTGCCGGCGCCTGGCGGTTTGTAATTTTTCTCAGACCGCTAGACGCCCTGCATTAAGCGTGCTAAGTTAAATCTGCTGCACGACGAACTTACCTGTAGTTTGAATCTTTAGAATTATCCCTTGTTGAATACTGTATTCGTCTAAATCTTACAGACATTCGACAATCTGACGGTTAGCATCAATTGAATTCCGGCGTCTTTCTACACCGTCTCCTCGTTTCGGATCTGCGTTTTCCTGTACGTGATCATCGAGCGGACTTTAGAACAGAGTGCCATTTAACAGGCATGGACCTTTTGCCATACTATTCACGACAAACAGTTCAAGATTTACCCCGAGTTTAAGAACCCACCATTATGAATCTTACCGAATTAAAAAATACGCCGGTTTCTGACCTGATCACTCTCGGCGAAAACATGGGGCTGGAAAACCTGGCGCGTATGCGCAAACAGGATATTATTTTCGCCATCCTCAAGCAGCATGCTAAAAGTGGCGAAGATATCTTCGGCGATGGCGTACTCGAGATACTCCAGGATGGATTTGGTTTCCTCCGTTCCGGAGACAGTTCCTACCTCGCAGGCCCCGATGACATCTACGTTTCCCCCAGCCAAATCCGCCGCTTCAACCTCCGCACTGGTGACACAATCTCTGGGAAGATCCGTCCACCAAAAGAAGGTGAGCGTTACTTTGCGCTGCTGAAAGTTAACGAAGTTAACTACGACAAACCGGAAAATGCGCGTAGCAAAATCCTGTTTGAAAACTTAACTCCGCTGCATGCGAACTCTCGTCTGCGTATGGAGCGTGGTAACGGGTCTACCGAAGACCTTACCGCACGCGTGCTGGATCTGGCATCGCCGATTGGCCGTGGCCAACGTGGCCTGATCGTGGCACCGCCGAAAGCTGGTAAAACCATGCTGCTGCAGAATATCGCGCAGAGCATCGCTTACAACCATCCTGACTGTGTGCTGATGGTGCTGCTGATTGACGAGCGTCCGGAAGAAGTGACCGAGATGCAGCGTCTGGTTAAAGGTGAAGTGATTGCTTCTACCTTTGACGAGCCGGCATCACGCCACGTGCAGGTTGCTGAAATGGTGATCGAGAAGGCTAAGCGCCTGGTTGAGCATAAAAAGGATGTCATCATCCTGCTGGACTCCATCACCCGTCTGGCGCGTGCCTACAACACCGTTGTTCCTGCCTCTGGTAAGGTACTGACCGGTGGTGTGGATGCGAACGCCCTGCATCGTCCAAAGCGTTTCTTCGGTGCTGCGCGTAACGTTGAAGAGGGCGGAAGCCTGACCATCATCGCTACCGCGCTGGTCGATACCGGTTCTAAAATGGATGAAGTTATCTATGAAGAATTCAAAGGTACCGGCAACATGGAGCTGCACCTCGCGCGTAAAATCGCTGAGAAGCGCGTGTTCCCTGCAATCGACTATAATCGTTCAGGTACGCGTAAAGAAGAGCTGCTTACCACATCCGAAGAGCTGCAGAAAATGTGGATATTGCGCAAAATCATTCATCCAATGGGTGAAATCGACGCAATGGAATTCCTCATTAACAAACTGGCGATGACCAAAACCAACGACGAATTCTTCGACATGATGAAACGTTCGTAATGGTTTGATGATGCTTTGAAAGCGGTGCGCTGCTGAAGCGCTGCCGTTTTCGTTGTCCTCGCCAAAAAACAAACTCGGGTAACGCCACGCTTAGTCGTGGCGTTTTTTGTTTTTGACCTATACGCTAGCCGGTTAAGGGAGAACTAAACCTGGTGTATGGTTCAGGACTGCAATTAAACGAGGTTAATTTTTGCTCGTCCTGGTCGATAAAATCAGAATTACACGGATGATTATGGCACTATTTTTGCTTATAACATTACGCAATTCTTCGCAGAGAGCTGATTAATGTGAATTTACTCAATATGAGTACTGAGCTTGCACTGACTTTTGTTTTTTCGCTGGCGTTTCTATTTTTTGCCCGCAAGGCCGCTAAAAAAATTGGGCTGGTGGACAGACCCAACTATCGCAAGCGTCATCAGGGTGTGATCCCGCTGGTCGGTGGTATTTCCGTGTTTGCCGGCAGCTGCTTCGCTTTTGCCATTTCCGATTATTACATCCCCCATTTTAGCCTCTATCTGGTATGTGCAGGCTGCCTTGTCCTGGTCGGTGCACTCGACGATCGCTTTGATATTAGTGTAAAAATTCGCGCCGTGGTTCAGGCTGGCGTCGCCGTGGTAATGATGGTGAAGGCCAAACTGTATTTGTTCAGCCTTGGCCATATTTTTGGCCCCTGGGAGCTGGTTGTTGGCCCATTTGGCTACGTACTGACGCTGTTTGCCGTCTGGGCTGCGATCAACGCTTTTAATATGGTTGACGGTATCGACGGTCTGCTGGGGGGCCTTTCCTGCGTTTCATTTATGGCGATGGGCATCATCCTGCTGTTTGACGGCCAGACCAGCCTGGCGATGTGGTGTTTCACGATGATCGCGGCCATTGTCCCCTATATTCTGCTCAATCTCGGCATGTTTGGTGGTCGTTATAAAGTCTTTATGGGCGACGCCGGTAGCACCTTGATCGGCTTCACGATCATCTGGATTCTGCTGGCCGCAACTCAGGGTGAAAGCCATCCGATTACCCCGGTTACCGCGCTGTGGTTGATCGCTATTCCTTTGATGGATATGGTCGCTATTATGTATCGCCGTCTGAGCAAAGGAATGAGCCCATTCTCGGCAGATCGCCAGCATATTCATCACCTTATAATGCGTGCGGGCTTCACCTCACGACAGGCGTTTATGCTGATTACGCTGGCCGCAGCGCTGCTGGCAGCGATTGGGGTACTGGGTGAATATCTGAGTTTTACCCCGGAATGGGTCATGCTGATCCTGTTTTTGCTGGCTTTTATGCTGTATGGCTACTGCATAAAACGCGCCTGGCGCGTTGCGCGAATGATCAAACGTGTAAAGCGTCGCCTGCGTAATAACAATAATGACAGCTAAGCTTTTTAACTGATTGATAGATGCCCTGACGATAAGGAAATGATGTATGACCCATCCTGTTGCTGCCGATAACGAGCTGGATATTCGCGGTCTTTGCTGTGCGCTATGGCGCGGTAAATTCTGGATTATTGGTGGAGGTGTGCTGTTTGCTCTGCTGGCCTGGCTCTACACGCTGGTGGTCACGCCGAAATGGAGTACCACGGCGATTACCGATCGGCCGACGGTCAACATGCTGTCCGGCTTCTACTCCCAGCAGCAGTTCCTCAATAACCTGGATCAGCGCGCCGGAAATATTAACCTGAACGCACCGCAGCCAACCGTCATGGATGAGGCTTACCAGGAATTTATCATGCAGCTTGCGGCCTGGGACACCCGACGCGACTTCTGGCTGCAGTCCGATTACTACAAGCAGCGCCAAACCGGGAGCGCGCGTGAAAATGCCGCGTTATTGGATGAGTTGATTGCCAATATCCAGTTCCAACCGTCAGATGCGGCGAAAAACATCAATGACACCGTTAAGCTGGTGGCTGAAACCTCAGGGGATGCCAATACGCTGCTGCGCGAGTACGTGGCTTTCGCCAATGGACGCGCAACGACGCATCTGAATGAAGAGCTGGCCGGCGCATGGGCGGCGCGCAGCATCCAGCTAAAAGCGCAGATCAAACGTCAGGAAGCGGTCGCTACCGCGATTTACGATCGTGAGATCCACAGCGTTGAGCAGGCGCTAAAGATTGCTCAGCAGCAGGGTTTCGAGCAGACGAAAACCGATACGCCTTCCGAGCAGCTACCGGATTCCGAGCTGTTCCTGCTGGGGCGGCCCATGCTGCAGGCGCGGCTGGAAAACCTGCGCGCCAGCGGACCTTCTTACGATGTTGAGTACGACCAGAACCGTGCCATGCTGGCTACGCTCAATGTTGGCCCAACCCTGGTTAAAGCATTCCAGACCTGGCGCTATCTGCGTACGCCGGAAGAGCCGGTAACCCGCGACAGCCCGCGTCGTCTGTTATTGATGATCATGTGGGGGGCAGTAGGTGTCCTGACTGGCGCCGGGACCGCGCTGATACGCCGACCTCGCAAAGGTCATGTTGTTAATCAACGGACCAATTGAGAGAGCGACGGTGAAAGTATTAACGGTTTTTGGCACGCGCCCCGAGGCAATTAAAATGGCCCCGCTGGTCCATGCGCTGGCGCAGGATCACGAAATAGAGTCCCGCCTGTGCGTTACTGCCCAGCATCGCGAAATGCTGGATCAGGTGTTGCATCTGTTCTCACTGGTGCCGGATTACGATCTGAATATCATGCGCCCGGGACAGGGGCTGACTGAAATCACCAGCCGCATCCTTGAAGGGCTGAAAACGGTGTTTGCCGACTTCACTCCCGACGTGGTGCTGGTGCATGGCGATACCACCACCACGCTGGCTGCCAGCCTGGCGGCGTTTTATCACCGTATCCCCGTCGGGCATATCGAAGCGGGTTTACGCACCGGAGATCTCTACTCTCCCTGGCCTGAAGAGGCTAACCGCACGCTGACCGGGCACCTTGCCAGCTACCATTTTGCACCGACCGAACGTTCCAGGCAGAACCTGGTACGTGAAAATCTGCCTGACTCGCGTATTTTTGTTACGGGCAATACGGTCATTGATGCGCTGTTCTGGGTGCGGGATCGTGTGCTAAGCGATGAAAAGCTGCGAAACGGTCTGGCGGCCAGATACCCTTTTCTCGATGCCGATAAAAAGCTGTTGCTGGTCACCGGACACCGCCGGGAAAGCTTTGGCGGTGGTTTTGAGCGTATCTGTAACGCACTGGCTGAAATCGCCCGTCTGCATCCGCAGCTGCAAATTGTTTATCCGGTCCACCTCAATCCGAACGTCAGCGAGCCGGTGAATCGTATCCTTAAAGGCATCGACAACATCATTCTGATAGAGCCGCAGGAGTACCTGCCGTTTGTCTGGCTGATGGACAGGGCCTGGCTGATCCTCACCGATTCAGGAGGCATCCAGGAAGAAGCGCCGTCGCTGGGTAAACCGGTGCTGGTGATGCGCGATGCCACTGAACGTCCCGAAGCGATTGAGGCCGGTACGGTCAGGCTGGTGGGGACCGATGGCGCTAAAATAGTCAGTGAAGTGACCCGCCTGCTGACCGATGAGGCAGCCTGGCAAACAATGAGTCACGCACATAATCCCTACGGCGACGGGCTCGCCTGCCAGCGCATCGTGCAGGCATTAAAAAATAATCGGATTACATTATGAATTTCAACACCATTTCAGTTATCGGCCTGGGGTATATCGGCCTGCCAACCGCTGCGGCTTTTGCCTCACGCCAGAAGCAGGTTATCGGCATTGACGTTAATGCCCACGCAGTGGATACCATCAACCGTGGTGAAATCCATATTGTTGAACCTGACCTCGATCGGGTGGTGAAAACCGCCGTTGAGGGGGGATTCTTACGTGCCGCCACCCGGCCGGAACCCGCTGACGCTTTTCTGATCGCCGTTCCTACGCCGTTTGAGGGCGACCATCAGCCCGATATGTCCTATGTCCGTGCCGCTGCGGCCTCGGTTGCGCCGGTGCTGAAGAAAGGCGATCTGGTGATCCTGGAGTCCACGTCGCCGGTCGGTGCCACCGAGCAGATGGCCGAATGGCTGGCCGGCGAACGCCCCGATCTGACCTTCCCGCAGCAGGCGGGCGACGCGTCGGATATCCACATCGCCTACTGCCCGGAGCGCGTGCTGCCGGGGCAGGTCATGATTGAGCTGTTTAAAAACGATCGGGTCATCGGCGGCATGACCGCCACCAGTTCGCAGCGTGCCTGTGACCTGTACAACCTGTTCCTTGAAGGTGAGTGCGTGGTGACCAACGCCCGTACCGCGGAAATGTGCAAACTCACCGAGAACAGCTTCCGCGACGTTAACATCGCCTTCGCCAACGAACTTTCGCTGATTTGCGCCGAGCAGCAGATTAATGTCTGGGAGCTGATCCGCCTGGCTAACCGCCATCCGCGGGTGAATATCCTGCAACCGGGACCGGGCGTCGGCGGCCACTGTATTGCCGTCGATCCCTGGTTTATCGTCGCGCAAAACCCCCAGCAGTCGCGTTTGATCCGCACCGCGCGTGAAGTCAACGATGCTAAACCCCACTGGGTACTGGAACAGGTGAAGCAGCGGGTAGCAGAGTGCCTGATGGCCAGCGATAAGCGTGCCAGCGACCTGAAAATTGCCTGCTTCGGTCTGGCGTTTAAACCGGACATCGACGATCTGCGGGAAAGCCCTGCGATGCATGTCACCCGACTGATTGCCGACTGGCATCAGGGCAGTACGCTGGTGGTGGAGCCGCACGTACACCAGCTACCGGAAAAACTGCGCGATAAGGTCACGCTGCTGGCGCTGGACGATGCGCTTCAGCAGGCAGATGTGCTGGTGATGCTGGTCGATCACCGCCAGTTTAAAGCCATCAGGCCGGAAGCCGTGCAGCAGAGCTATATCGTCGATACCAAAGGCGTGTGGCGATGATTAACCCATTCGCTTTTCCTGCCCGTGGAGGTGCGTATGTTTGCCACGCTTAAACCTCTCGCCTGGGAAAATGCATTTTTCGGTCAGCAAAGTGCCCTGCTGGAATTGCAGGGCGAAACGCCGCTGGATATCGCCGCACTGGATGACTGGCCGCTGGTACAGGTGAAAGTCCTGGCACAGCAAAGTGCCGAGCTGGATGCGCTCAGCGCCCTGGGCTTCAGCATGGTGGAGGGCGAGGCGGACTGCGTGCTGGGCATCACCCCCGCCGAGCGCCCGACCGGTATTCGCATCGCCCGCGCCGAACATATTCCGGCCCTGCGGCAGGCGGCGAGTGAAGCCTTTATCTGGAGCCGCTTTCGTGCGCCCTGGTTTGCCGTGGGCGACAGCGGACGCTTCTACGCGCAGTGGATTGAGAATGCCGTTCGCGGCACTTTCGACCATCAGTGCCTGCTGGCGGTGGATGAGCAGGGTGCTATGCAGGGCTTTGTCTCTCTGCGCGAGCTGGAAGACCGGACGGCGCGCATTGGGCTACTGGCCGTGCTGCCCGCTTATCAGGGATTAGGGATTGGCCAGCGGCTGATGGATGCGGCAAATGACTGGTGCCGCGCCCGGCGTCTGACCCGACTTCACGTTGCAACGCAGCTGGGTAACCTTGCAGCGCTGCGCCTCTATCTTCGCTGCGGTGGCGTGATTGAACGTACCGCCTACTGGTTATACAGGAAAACGCCATGATCCCGTTTAACGCACCACCGGTGGTGGGAACTGAACTTGAATATATGCAGTCGGCCATGGGCAGCGGTAAGCTGTGCGGCGATGGCGGCTTTACCCGCCGCTGCCAGCAGTGGATGGAACAGCGGTTTGGCAGCAGTAAGGTGCTGCTGACCCCGTCCTGTACCGCCTCGCTGGAAATGGCCGCGATCCTGATCGACATCCAGCCCGGCGATGAAGTGATTATGCCGAGCTACACGTTTGTCTCTACCGCCAATGCCTTCGTTCTGCGCGGCGCCACCATTGTCTTTATCGACGTGCGCCCGGATACGATGAATCTTGACGAGACGCTGATTGAAGCAGCGATCACCGAGCGCACTAAGGCAATTGTCCCGGTCCACTATGCCGGCGTAGCCTGCGAGATGGACACCATCATGGCGCTGGCGAAGAAACATAAACTCTGGGTGATTGAAGATGCCGCGCAGGGCGTGATGTCGACGTATAAAGGCCGCGCGCTGGGCACCATTGGCCATATCGGCTGCTTCAGCTTCCACGAAACGAAGAACTACACCGCCGGGGGCGAGGGCGGAGCGACGCTGATTAACGATGCGGCGCTGGTTGAGCGTGCGGAAATCATCCGCGAAAAAGGCACTAACCGCAGCCAGTTCTTCCGTGGGCAGGTGGACAAATATACCTGGCGCGACATCGGCTCCAGCTATCTGATGGCCGATTTACAGGCCGCCTATCTCTGGGCGCAGCTGGAGGCGGCGGAGCGCATCAACCAGCAGCGTTTACACCTCTGGCAAAATTATTACACCGCGCTGGAACCGTTCGCTGCGCGTGGACGGATCTCTCTGCCGGGCATCCCGGCAGACTGCGAGCACAACGCACATATGTTCTACCTGAAGCTGCGTGATAACGACGACCGTACCACGTTGATTTCCTGGCTGAAAGAGGCCGAAATCATGGCGGTGTTCCACTACATCCCGCTGCACAGTTCGCCTGCCGGGCAGCGCTTTGGCCGTTTCCACGGCACCGATCGCTATACCCAGCAGGACAGTGACCGCCTGCTGAGGCTGCCGCTGTTCTATAACCTTTCTGATAATAATCAGAAAACGGTAATTGGCTCCTTACGCAGCTATCTTTCCTGATATGTCGCTGGCCAGAGCTTCCGTGTGGACCGCCGCGTCCACGCTGATTAAGATTGCCGCCGGGTTGCTGGTGGTAAAGATGTTGGCGGTGTCGTACGGCCCGTCGGGCGTGGGGCAGGCGGGTAACTTCCGCCAGCTGATTACCGTGCTGGGCGTGCTGGCCGGAGCAGGGATCTTCAACGGCGTGACCAAGCTGGTGGCGCAGCATCAGCAGCAGCCGAAGGAGCTGCGTGCGGTGACCGGCACGGCGTCGGCGATGGTTCTCGGGTTCTCGCTGCTGCTGGCGGTCGGTTTCCTGCTGTTTGCCGCCCCCATCAGCCAGGCGCTGTTTGATGATGTGAAGTACCAGCAGGTGATTCGTATCGTGGCGTTTTTACAGCTGGGCATCGCCTGGGCTAACCTGGCGCTGGCGATCGTCAAAGGCTTCCGCGATGCGGCCGGTAATGCGCTGGCGCTGATTGTGGGCAGCATCATCGGCGTGGCGGCATGGTTTGTCTGCTACTGGTTGGGCGACTACAGCGGCGCGCTGGTTGGGCTGGCGATGGTGCCTGCGCTGGTGATGATCCCGGCGATGGCGGTGCTGGCCCGTCGTGACCATCTGCCGATGCGCTATCTGCTACCGGTGTGGCAGCCGCAGTATGCCCGTCAGCTCGGCAAGTTTACGGTGATGGCGCTGATTACCGCCGTCACGCTGCCGGTAGCGTGGGTGATGATGCGGAATCTGCTACAGGAACATGCGGGCTGGGAGCAGGTAGGGCTGTGGCAGGGGGTGAGCAGCATCTCCGACGCTTATCTGCAGTTTATTACCGCTTCGTTTAGCGTCTGGCTGCTGCCAACGCTGGCGAGACTGGAGAATAAAGCGGATATTTCTCGGGAGATCATTCGCGCGCTGCGCTTTGTTCTCCCGGCGGTAATGGCGGCCAGTTTTTGCGTCTGGCTGCTGCGCGACTTTGCCATCTGGCTGCTGTTCTCCAGCCAGTTTACCGGCATGCGCGACCTGTTTGTCTGGCAGCTGATTGGCGATGTGCTGAAGGTCGGCTGCTACGTCTTCGGCTATCTGGTGATCGCGAAGGCATCACTGCGTTTTTACATTCTGACCGAAGTGAGCCAGTTTATCCTGCTCACTGGATTTTCCCGCTGGCTGATCCCGCTGCACGGTGCGGCAGGGGCAGCGCAGGCATATATGGCGACCTATATCGCTTACTTTGCGCTCTGTGCAGGCGTATTTACTCTCTACCGTAGACGATAATGACCACAGTAATCCATCTTTTAGGCTCGGATATACCGCATCATAATCAGACGGTTCTGGGCTTTTTTAACCAGGTAATTTATGACGTGGTGCCCACGAAGGTTCCGCGTCAGTTCTGGCTGGTGTCAAACCAGCCCTCTGTGGCTGAGCAGTATCCCCGGCTGCAAATTTGCGTGTTTGCCGATAAAAGCGCGCTGGCCGAAGCGGTCATCGATCTGGCCCGTCGGCAGCGTGAAACGCGCTTCTTCTGCCACGGCCAGTTTAACCCTAAGCTTTGGCTGGCGCTGCTGGCGGGGAAGATTTCGCGCTCACAGCTCTACTGGCATATCTGGGGAGCGGATCTGTACGAGGATGCGACCAGCCTGAAATTCCGCCTGTTCTATCTGCTGCGTCGGCAGGCGCAGAAGCGCGTGGCGCAGGTGTTTGCTACACGGGGTGACATCAATCATTTCCATCAGCGCCACCCGCGCGTGCCCGCGTCGCTGCTCTATTTCCCAACGCGCCTGGCGCAGAATGTCCCTGTCGCTCAGCCTCATCAAGGCCCACTGACGATCCTACTGGGCAATTCGGGCGACGCCAGCAACCGGCATATCCAGGCGCTACAGGAGATCCATCAGCAGTTCGGCGATGAAGTGAAGGTTGTCGTGCCGCTGGGCTATCCGGCGAATAATGACGTCTATATCTCCCGCGTGCGTGCTGCAGCCGATGCGCTGTTTACCTCCGGTCAGGTACAGCTGCTGACGGAGAAAATTGAATTCAGTGACTATCTGCAGCTGATCTCCGGCTGCGATCTCGGCTGGTTTATCTTTGAACGCCAGCAGGGGATCGGCACGCTGTGCCTGCTGATTCAGGCCAACATTCCGTTTGTCCTGAATCGTAAAAACCCGTTCTGGCAGGATCTGGTTGAGCAGCAGGTGCCGGTACTGTTTACCGGTGACGCGCTGGATTCCGCAACGGTCAGCGAGGCGCAGCGGCAGCTGAGCCTGATGGATAAGCAGCAGATTGCCTTTTTTGAACCGGGCTATCTGGCGGGCTGGCAGCAGGCACTGCGGCTGGTTGAGGGAGAAAGCGTATGAGTTTATTAGAATTTTCCGGGCTGTTGGTGGTCTGGCTGCTGGGCGCTGGATTTATCCTGACGCTGACCTGGCGCGAGTTCCGCCGGGTGCGGTTCAATTTTAATGTTTTCTTCTCGCTGCTGTTCTTGCTGACCTTCTTCTTTGGTTTTCCGTTTACCAGCGTGCTGGTGTTTGGCTTTAACGTCGCCGTGGTGCCGCCGGAATTCCTGCTACAGGCGTTGCTGGCGGCGAGCTGCTTCTATGCCATCTACTTCGTAAGCTATAAAACCCGGCTGCGGGCACGCAGCACCAGGCCACCGCGGCAGGTGTTCACCATCAACCGGGTGGAGGCGAATCTGAGCTGGATATTGCTGGCGCTGGTCGCGCTGGGCACGGTCAGCGTGTTCTTCATGCACAACGGCTTCCTGCTGTTCAAACTGCACAGCTACAGTCAGATTTTCTCGGCGGATGTTTCGGGCGTTGCCCTGAAGCGTTTCTTCTACTTCTTTATCCCGGCGATGCTGGTGGTCTACTTCCTGAAGCAGGATTTTCGCAGCTGGCTGCTGTTTTTAGTCAGTACCGTTGCCTTCGGATTGCTGACCTATGTGATTGTGGGCGGTACGCGCGCCAACATTATTATCGCCTTCGCCCTGTTCCTGTTTATCGGCATTATCCGCGGCTGGATCACCCTGTGGATGCTGATGTTGGCGGGCGTCGGCGGTATTGTCGGCATGTTCTGGCTGGCGCTGAAACGCTATAACCTGGATGTGAGCGGCTCGGAGGCGTTTTACACCTTCCTCTACCTCACCCGCGATACGTTCTCGCCGTGGGAGAATCTGGGGTTACTGCTGCAAAACTACGACAAAATCAGTTTCCAGGGGCTGGCACCGATCGTACGGGATTTCTACGTATTCATTCCCAGCTGGCTGTGGCACGGTCGCCCGTCACTGGTGCTGAACAGTGCGAACTACTTTACCTGGGAAGTACTGGATAACCACTCCGGTCTGGCGATATCACCGACGGTTATTGGCTCACTGCTGGTCATGGGCGGCGCGCTGTTTATTCCACTCGGTGCCGTTGCGGTCGGGCTGATTATTAAATGGTTTGACTGGCTGTATGAAAAAGGCCAGCAGGAACAGAACCGCTATAAGGCCGCGATCCTGCAAAGCTTCTGCTTTGGTGCGGTGTTTAACATGATTGTACTGGCGCGAGAAGGTCTGGATGCGTTTGCTTCCAGAGTGGTGTTCTTCTGTGTCATTTTTGCGGTCTGCGTGGTGGTGGCGAAGCTGCTGTACTGGTTACTGGATAGCGCGGGCTTAGTCCGCGACCGTACCGGTATTCGCCCGCTCGCCGCACAGCCGGATGCGGCAAGCGGGCCGTTTTGATTTCAGACTTAAGGTAAATACCATGCATGCCTCTGTAACCGTGCCGCAGTATCAAATTCGTGGCCTGTCGCTGGCCGGGTTTCGCGATATGGCGGAGTTTGTTGATTACCTCAATCAGGATGGAAAGCTGAAGAGTGGAACGTTGGTAGCGATCAATGCGGAAAAGGTTTTGACGGCGGAAAATGATGCCGAAATCTTTAATCTCATTACCGCTGCCGAATATCGCTATGCCGACGGCATCAGCATTGTGCGTTCGATTCGTAAGAAGTACCCGCAGGCTCAGGTATCCCGGATTGCCGGGGCCGATCTGTGGGAAGCACTCATGGAGAGGGCCGGGCGCGAGGGTACGCCGGTGTTTCTCATTGGCGGGCGTCCTGACGTGCTTGAGCAAACCCAGGATAAACTGCGCCGTCAGTGGAATGTGAATATCGTGGGGGCGCAGGATGGCTATTTCACGCCTGACCAGCGCGATGCACTGCTGGCGCGTATCGTTGCCAGCGGAGCAAAGCTGGTCACGGTGGCAATGGGATCGCCTCGGCAGGAGCTGCTAATGCGTGACTGCAAGGCTTTTTATCCGGATGCGTTGTATATGGGTGTGGGGGGCACCTACGATGTGTTTACCGGCCACGTTAAACGCGCCCCCAGAATTTGGCAAAAAATGGGTCTGGAGTGGCTCTATCGCTTACTTTCACAACCGTCGCGTCTTAAACGCCAGCTCAGACTGCTGAAATATCTCAACTATCACTGGAAAGGCGATCTTTAATTCTGGATAAATTGCGACGGTAATTCGTTGCTGCCGTGGTTTTTCCGTCCGAAAAGGCGGAAAAATGCTGCGAGTTTAGACGGAATGCACAAAGCGTAATCAAACGCGTTTTTTTGTGAAAAAAGCACTGGACAGGTAAGGCTCCTGTCCGTAGTATGCACATCCGCAACGGCGCTACGCGCCCGTAGCTCAGCTGGATAGAGCGCTGCCCTCCGGAGGCAGAGGTCTCAGGTTCGAATCCTGTCGGGCGCGCCATTAAGTTTGTGCGCAAGAGCTGCGGTGGTATCATTACCGCGTTATAAGTAGTAAGTAGTAAGTAGTAAGTAGTAAGAAGTCGGAAGTAGTTGTGGTGGCTATAGCTCAGTTGGTAGAGCCCTGGATTGTGATTCCAGTTGTCGTGGGTTCGAGTCCCATTAGCCACCCCAGATTTTGTTGAATGCGAAGGTGGCGGAATTGGTAGACGCGCTAGCTTCAGGTGTTAGTGTTCTTACGGACGTGAGGGTTCAAGTCCCTCTCTTCGCACCACAAAATCTTTAAGTGAAAAGAAGTTATGTTCGGCGAGTAGCGCAGCTTGGTAGCGCAACTGGTTTGGGACCAGTGGGTCGGAGGTTCGAATCCTCTCTCGCCGACCAATTTTAAAATCCTGCAGTAGCGGGGTTTTTGCTTAAAGCCTGAGGGTTTTGAGCGATGCAGTAAGGTAGTACAGTTCGGCGAGTAGCGCAGCTTGGTAGCGCAACTGGTTTGGGACCAGTGGGTCGGAGGTTCGAATCCTCTCTCGCCGACCAATTAAGAAACCTGCTTGAAAAAGCAGGTTTTTTTCGTCTTTAATTTAGCCATTTTTATCTTACGGTTTCCCCCTTCTTAGTAATACCTGCCATACCTGCTATTTTCGTTCGCACGATACACATTTGAATTTCGTCCATATCGGATTGAGCCAGTGGCGTGCACACTCTCTTCTATACAAACACTCCCCTATCTAATGATGTTTGCCGTTCTCACTAATTTTGCTTTTTGTCTCCAACTTGAGACATGTAATGCATTGTTTTTAAATAGATTTACCTAACTATGCAGTGGTTGTCTCCATCTGGAGACGCTTTATCAAGGCTGGTGTCCGTTTTTGACGACGGCGGTGGGAGATGAAGTAATGCTAAAAATGACATTAAAAGTGATAAAAATCATAGCAGTAGAATATTAGGAATTATGGAAGTGCCATTCTGGCACAGGCTGTGCAACACTATAACTGTAGATGCTCATTCCACCCCTTATGTTTGCTGATGCTTCATAAACCTGGGAATGACGCAGAGCCACTTTACGGTACCCGTTGTCCAGCCAGCCAATATCGCTAACGCCTTATTGGAATCCAGGGCACAACGTTGAGTCGGGTACCAATCGGTTGTCTTAACCGACCTGATCGTTACACCTGTCCTTGGGCAGGTGTTTTTTTTTGCCCTAAGCGAAAAAAACCGCTATCTCAGAAAGATAGCGGTTTGATCAACCCGCAAACAGCAGCGCCACAACGAAGAGTCCGTGACGCTTCAGCCGTGGCTCAGGAATTATTTTTCAGCGTCAGCAGCAAACCTTCACGTCGCATTTCCGCAGCTTCTGCCGGCTTGTGTTGACGGTCCAGCGTGTCAGCCAGCCAGGCATAGTCAAACGCGTCAGGCCGCTGCTGTAGCGCAGCGCGGAAGGCTTCGCTGGCCTGTTCCCACTCACCGTGCTGCATCAGCAGCTGCCCCAGCGTGCTGTGGAGCAGCGGCGTGGCACCGTGCTGCTTGATCTGCTGGCGGAGGGCTTTTTCCAGCTGCTCTGGATTGCCGGACTTCAGGCGCGGCATCAGCAGAACCAGGCGTTCATCATACTGGCGCTTAAGGCCGTCCAGTACAATTTGCTGCGCGGTCTCATGGTCGTCACAGACGATAAGATGATCCGCCATTGCCACCTGCAGTGCGGTTTCATGCCGCGTTTTACGGCTCTGATTTTGCCACCAGCGTTTCAGACCATCGCTGCCCTGATCGGCCATTGCCTGATTCATCAGGCCCAGCCAGGCCTGCTGCTGTAGAGCGATACGATGGTTGTCGTCGCCGAGCTTCACTTTCTCCATCGCAGGCAGAATATCCAGCAGCGCGCTCCAGGCACCGGTGCGGATATAGGCCTGTTCCGCCAGACGTAGCACTTCCGGATGGCGCGGGGCGATCTCCAGAAGACGGTCGATCCCGTGACGTGCGGCATGATCCTCATTGCGCGCCAGCTGAATACGCACGCGGGTAATCTCCACCGGCAGCGGATCGCCATCGTTTAGTTCGGTAGCGCGTTCAAGATGCTGATTGGCTCGTGCTTCATCACCGCGCTGCTGTGCTGCTTCAGCCGCCAGCAGATAATTGATCATCGGCTGTTCTGCATGATCGGCATTGCGCGAAAGCAGTTTTTCAACCTGCTGATGGTCGCCTTCCGCCAGTTTCACCAGTGCGGCCTGAGTCTGTCGGCGCGCGCTGCGGCGCTTCCTGCCGGTAAACCAGCCACGAGTGCGAGCTCCGGTGCGGAAAATGCGACGTAGCAGCCACTCAATACCCAGGATCACCAGCAGTGACAGGATCAAAATAATCACCATGCCGGTCACGCTGGTTTCAATATTCCAGTTATCGGTCTGAATCAGCACGTAGCCCTGATGACCCGCGATCATTGGGCCGAGAACAACACCGGCAATCAACAGCAGAAACAGTAGAAGAACTTTTAACATCGTTATTCTCCCTGCGGCTGTGGAGTGGCCGGAGTCGCAGCGGGCTGCGCCAGCAGGTTACGCACACGTGTCTGCATCAGCTTATCAAGCAGCGGCTGGCTCTCCAGTGAGTCAGGAACATCCATTGAGACGCTTTGCTGGCTGAGTTCATCCAGCTGATCGAGGAAGGCTTTGGTATTGGCATCGTTAGTGTCATACCAGGCGCGAACCCAGCCGGACACGGTATCAATCGACTGTTTATAGATCTCATCCTGATGACGCGGCACGGCCTGTGCGGCAATCAGCAGACGTGAACGGATATTCTCACGCAGATAGACATCCTGGTTTGGTGCCAGCAGGGGTTCTGCAGTGGCATCGCGGCGGCGGATGGTAATAAAGTCATCCATGAAGTTATGCCAGCTTTTTACCAGATTTTGCCGCCATTCACGCAAAGATGACGACAGTTCGCTGCTGTTCGCGTCCATCGGCGCATCGTCGTTATCATTATCGGCAAGGCGCAGGTTGTCAATGCCGTTAGACAGCTGGTTCAGCTTGAGGATGATGCCATCATAGTCAACCTGGCTGAGTGCAGAAAGGGTGCTGATATCGTGAGTGAGTGCACGGCGTGCCTCGAGCAGGCTCGGATCGTTCATGTCGGCCAGGCTGGCATCGGCACTTTTTAGCAGCGCCGCCGCCGTTGTGACATCCTGATCGCTCCACAGCTTGCGGCCAGCCATTTTGACCAGGTAATCCGCCTGTGACAGCATCCAGGTATGCACGTCGTTCCCGGAGATGGTCGCCACTTTTTGTTTCAGTTCATCCAGCTGCTGGCTCAGTGCGGCCTGCTGCTGCTGAGCGGTATCCAGCGCCCGGGTTTGCGCCGAAAGTTGCTCGATCAGCGACTGCTTATCGCGGGTAGACTGCTGCTGTAAATCGGCAATTTGAGCGGCAAGCGCCTGGCGCGCTTCTTCCTGCTGCGCGGCCTGATGTTTGCCATTCAGCCACAGGCCAACACCCAGTGCTAATGCAATGGCAATTGCCACCGCGCCTAAAACGACGCCGTGATTTTTTGATTTATCCGAAGGCGGCTGCCCGGAGGTTGAGTCTTTAACCTCAGAGGTAACATCTTCAACCATGGCGGAGGAATCTTTTTGTTCCGTCATAATGGCTCATCCCATATTTAAGTGTGATATACCTTAATCTTCCCGCTCGCGAAATCTTAAGAGTATAAGTCCAGTGCGCGCAGCAGCGCGTCATTATCGGCACCCCCGGCGACACAGACGTTCGCCCAGCCCAAATCCCTGGCCAGAGTGGCTAAACGTTCACTGACGACCACCAGCCGACAGTGCAATAACCATGCATCCCGGTCGATGACGGGAAACAGGGCGTAGAGCTGTTGCAGCATTTCTCCACTGGTCACCACCAGCGTATCAATCCCGCGATCTCGCCATCTGCGGCCTTCTTCAGCACCGTGATAATGCTTTGCACAACGTTGATAGCATTCAATAAACTCTACCTGAGCACCACGGTTATGCAAAGTTTCCCCCAGCAATTCACGGCCACCGTTACCGCGCAGTATTAGCGCTTTCCTGCCGGCGACCTGCTGAAGCTCAGGCAATTGGATCAAAATTTCACTGATTTCCTGCTCGTGCGGCCAGACGACCGAATGTCCGCTTACCGCGTGCATCGCCAACGCCGTGCTACGGCCTATTGCATAATAGTTCAGACTGGCGGGCCAGGTCTTGCCAACCTGCGTTATCGCCGGATTAGCATAGTGAATGGCATGCTGGGAAAGGATAAAGACCAGATCGTCTGGCCTGAGTGCATCAAGCCGCGAGGGAAGGAGATCGAGCTGACTCCCCGGAGTGAATTCAATCAGAGGGAACGCCCAGGCAGCCTGCCCGCGGCTACGCAGCCTGCTGACCAGTTGGTCAGCGGCCGGTGACGGGCGGGTGACCAGGATATTCATGCTGGCGGATTTCCCTGATAAACTTCAGCCAGAATCTCCCTGGCGCCGTTGTCCAGCAACTCTTCTGCCAGTGAGATCCCCATCTGTTCTGCATCGCCGCGTGGGCCTCGACGCTCACCGCAAATCATCCGACTGCCGTCCGGTGAACCGACCAGGCCACGCAGCCATAGTTGATCCCCTTCCAGCACCGCATAGCTGCCAATCGGCACCTGACAACCGCCTTCCAGACGCGTGTTCATTGCTCGCTCGGCACGAACCCGGCAGGCTGTATCTGCATCATTCAGTGCAGCCAGCAGGCTAATGGTTTCGGTATCGTCAAGGCGGCACTCAATGCCGACTGCACCCTGACCGACGGCGGGCAGCGATTCTTCAGCGGGCATAACCTGGCGGATTCGATCGCCCAGCCCAAGACGCTTCAGACCGGCTACGGCAAGAATAATGGCATCATATTCACCGGCATCCAGCTTGCCCAGGCGAGTACCGACGTTGCCGCGCAGAGAGCGGATCACCAGGTCCGGGCGACGGGCACTAATCTGGCACTGACGGCGCAAGCTTGAGGTGCCAACAATCGCGCCATGTGGCAGTGCATCAACGGAAGCATAATGATGAGAGACAAAAGCATCATGCGGGTCTTCACGCTCGCAGATGGTCACCAGGCCCAGCCCTTCCGGGAATTCAACCGGTACATCTTTCATTGAATGCACGGCGATATCGGCGCGATCGGTGAGCATTGCCTGCTCAAGTTCTTTAACGAACAGCCCTTTACCGCCCACTTTAGCCAGTGGGGTATCAAGGATCACATCGCCGCGTGTAACCATAGGCACCAGCTCAACGCGCAGCCCGGGATGGCAGGCGATCAGGCGCTGCTGTACATATTCTGCCTGCCATAAGGCCAGGGGGCTTTGTCTGGTTGCTATTCTTAAAATTTTGTCTGACATGCTCAATACCGTTTTGATCGTTCATTGATTATCCTATCATTTAACCGCGAAGGCTGTCAGTGAATAGCATTTAAACGACCGTCTGGAGAAGCATCGCGATGGTTTGGCGCAAAAATGTGCTAAACTGTTAACTAGCGCAACTTTCTTTACGGTCAATCTGTCTGATGTTAGATTGATCACGTTTCCAGCAATAATCTGCACGACTATTTTTAAAGCAAACGGCAGATTTTGGAAAAAAGAGTTCTTGTATACCCTTCTCTCTAAGGGTGTAAGCACTGGGATAATCAGGCGAGACGTCTTGTACCTCTACATTGAGACACTGAAACAGAGATTGGATGCCATTAACCAGCTGCGCGTCGATCGCGCACTGGCTGCGATGGGACCTGCGTTCCAACAGGTTTACAGTCTGCTGCCGACCTTACTACATTATCATCATCCGCTGATGCCGGGTTACCTTGAGGGTAACGTTCCACATGGCATCAGCTTCTACACGCCTGATGAAAATCAACTTGTCTATCTTAATGATTTGCAAGTGAAATCAGACAGCTCCGTGACCGCACCTCCGCGCGGCGAAATGCCGATTACCGGGGTGTATTCCATGGGGAGCACGTCTTCCGTCGGGCAAAATGCCACATCCGATCTTGATATCTGGGTCTGCCACCAGTCGTGGCTGGACAATCAAGAACGTCTGGCCCTGCAGAAAAAATGCACGCTGCTACAAAACTGGTGTGCGGCGATGGGCGTTGAGGTCAGCTTCTTCCTGATTGATGAAAACCGCTTCCGCCACAACGAAAGTGGCAGCCTCGGCGGCGAGGACTGCGGTTCAACCCAACACATTCTGCTGCTGGATGAGTTTTACCGCACGGCGGTCCGCATGGCGGGGAAACGTATTCTGTGGAATATGGTGCCGCGTGAGGAAGAAGAGCACTACGACGACTATGTGATGTCGCTGTATCAGCAGGGCGTGCTGACGCCGAACGAATGGCTGGATCTCGGTGGCCTGGGTACGCTGTCGGCGGAAGAGTACTTTGGTGCCAGCCTGTGGCAGCTGTACAAGAGCATTGACTCCCCTTATAAGGCCGTGTTGAAAACGCTGCTGCTGGAAGCGTATTCGTGGGAATACCCGGATACTCGTCTGCTGGCGATGGACATTAAACAGCGCCTGCACGATGGCGAGATCGTTTCCTACGGTCTGGACCCGTACTGCATGATGCTGGAGCGAGTCACACGTTACCTTATTAGCATTGACGATCATGCGCGTCTTGACCTGGTACGCCGATGTTTCTACCTCAAAGTGTGTGAGAAACTGTCTCAGGAGACTGAGCACTCCGGCTGGCGTCGGGAAATACTCAGCCAGCTGGTAACGGAATGGGGTTGGGATACGCAGCGTCTTGAGGTACTGGACAGCCGGGCCGACTGGAAAATCGGCCGGGTGCGCGAGGCCCATAATGAATTACTGGATGCGATGATGCAGAGTTATCGCAACCTGATCCGCTTTGCCCGCCGTAATAATCTTAGCGTCAGCGCCAGTCCGCAGGATATTGGCGTATTAACGCGTAAGCTTTATGCCGCTTTCGAAGCATTACCGGGTAAGGTGACGCTGGTCAATCCACAGATCTCTCCCGATCTGTCCGAGCAGCATCTGACCTTTATCCATGTCCCGAATGGCCGCGCCAACCGCGCGGGCTGGTATCTGTACAATCAGTCGCCGGATATGAGTTCCATCATCAGCCATCAGCCGCTGGAATATAACCGCTATCTGAACAAGCTGGTGGCGTGGGCGTGGTTTAACGGTCTGCTGACCAGCAAAACGCGGCTGCATATGAAGGGCAACGAGGTTTGTGATCTTGCCCGCCTGCAGGAGCTGGTTGCCGATGTATCGCACCATTTCCCGCTGCGCCTGCCAGCGCCAACGCCAAAAGCGCTCTACAGTCCCTGCGAGATCCGCCATCTGGCGATCATCGTTAACCTGGAATACGACCCGACTTCGGCCTTCCGTAATCAGGTGGTTCATTTTGATTTCCGCAAGCTGGATGTGTTCAGCTTTGGTGCTGAGCAGCAGTGTCTGGTTGGTAGCGTCGATCTGCTGTATCGCAACTCGTGGAATGAAGTGCGTACGCTGCACTTTAACGGCGAGCAGGCGATGATTGAGGCGCTGAAAACCATTCTGGGCAAAATGCATCAGGATGCCGCGCCGCCGGATGCGGTAGAGGTCTTCTGCTACAGCCAGCACCTGCGTGGGCTGATCCGTACCCGTGTTCAACAGCTGGTTTCAGAGTGCGTTGAGCTGCGGCTTTCCAGCACTCGCCAGGAGCCAGGCCGCTTCAAAGCGCTGCGCGTGGCGGGGCAGACATGGGGACTGTTCTTTGAGCGCCTGAGCGTTTCGGTACAGAAGCTGGAAAATGCCGTTGAATTTTACGGTGCGATCTCTAACAACAAGCTTCACGGCCTGTCGCTGAAGGTTGAAACGAATCAGAGCCGGCTGCCGGCGGTGGTCAATGGCTATGCCAGCGAAGGCATTATCCAGTTCTTCTTCGAAGATACACTCGACGATCACGGCTTCAATATCTATATCCTGGATGAAACCAACCGAGTGGAAGTTTATCATCACTGCGAAGGCAGCAAGGAAGAGCTGGTGCGTGACGTCAGCCGTTTCTATTCGTCATCGCACGATCGTTTCACCTACGGCTCCAGCTTTATTAACTTTAACCTGCCGCAGTTCTATCAAATTGTTCAGGTTGAAGAGCGATTCCAGGTGATTCCCTTCCGCAGCCAGACGCTGACTCAGCTTTGCGCTGCCGTGCCGAACAGTGAAATCAGCAGCGATTATCCCCAGCGCTATCAGATGCATTGAGGCCGCTGGCATTCATCCAATTTGATTCTGCTTTTCCTGTTGCTTTTCAGTCTTCACCTGCGATGATAGACAGCAACGGGTATCTTTTACGAGCAGAATGAGAATGAAAAAAGCTATTTGCCAGCTGGCAATGTTACTTGCCGTTGTCAGCCTGGCGGGATGCGGACTCAAAGGGCCGCTCTACTTCCCGGCAGACGAAACGAGCAAACCGCAGGCCACTCAGACCTCTTCGCCGACGCAGTCCGGCAGCAGCGTGTCATCTCCTGCCACGACCTCCGGGCAGGATGTTAAACCGGTCCAGTAAACTATGACACACTCGGCGGAGCAGAAAATGCAGTTCTCGAAAATGCACGGTCTCGGCAATGACTTTATGGTGGTCGATGCCGTTACGCAAAACGTTTACTTCTCACCTGAGCTGATCCGTCGACTGGCGGATCGCAATCTGGGGATCGGCTTCGATCAGCTGCTGATCGTTGAGCCGCCTTACGATCCCGATCTCGATTTCCATTACCGCATTTTCAACGCTGACGGCAGCGAAGTCGCCCAGTGCGGCAATGGTGCACGCTGTTTCGCCCGCTTCGTTCGCTTAAAAGGCCTGACGAATAAAAGCGATATTCGCGTCAGTACGCAAACGGGCCGTATGGTGCTGAGCGTGAATCAGGATGAACTGGTTTGCGTGAATATGGGCGAGCCTAACTTCGAGCCTCAGCAGGTACCGTTCCGCGCGAATAAAGCCGAAAACATTTACCTGATGCGGGCCGCAGAACAGACCGTGATGTGTGGCGTGGTGTCGATGGGTAACCCACACTGTGTCCTGCAGGTGGATAGCGTGAAGACCGCCGCTGTCGAAACGCTGGGACCGGTGCTGGAAAGCCATGAACGCTTCCCTGAACGCGTGAACGTCGGCTTTATGGAAGTGGTCAACCGTGAGCACATTCGCCTGCGTGTGTATGAGCGCGGCGCGGGTGAAACCCAGGCCTGCGGTAGCGGAGCCTGTGCGGCAGTCGCGGTGGGTATTCAGCAGGGGCTACTGTCAGAGAAAGTGCGTGTTGACCTGCCGGGCGGCACGTTAAACATTGCCTGGAAAGGGCCGGGGCATCCGCTGTTTATGACCGGGCCAGCCACTCACGTTTACGACGGGTTTATTCATCTATGAAAACTGTCGGGGAGCCACAACAGGACAGCAGCGAAGTGCTGCTGGACGATCGCCTGGTTGGCGATTACCTGCTGCAAAATCCAGACTTCTTTATTCGCAATGCCCGCCAGGTTGAGCAGATGATGGTGCCGCATCCGATCCGCGGTACCGTTTCGCTGGTGGAGTGGCAGCTGGCGCGGCAGCGCAACCATATTCATCAGCTTGAAGAAGAAATCACCCTGCTGATGGAGCAGGCCAGCGCGAACCAGCAGCTGTTCGAACGTCTGTTCACCCTACAGGGACGGCTGGCCTCGGCATCAAGCCTGCAGGACATGCTGAGTCGTCTGCATCTGTGGGCGCGTGAACTTGGGCTGGCGGGAGCGAATATCCGCCTGTTTAGCGAGCAATGGCGTATTGGCGCGCCGTCTGATTTCACTCAGCTTGCGCTGCCAAGACCGGCATTTGAATCGGTGCGTATTCAGCGGCTGGGTAAAGAGAACCACTACCTTGGCAATTTGAACGGACCTGAGCTGTTGCTGCTGCTCCCGCAGGCGAAAGCCGTAGGATCGGTCGCAATGTCACTGCTCGGCGAGCGTGGCGATCTTGGTGTACTGATCTTCAGCAGCCGCGATAAGCAGCACTACCAGCGCGGCATGGGAACGGCGCTGCTCCAGCATCTGTCGTTAATGCTCCCCGATCTGTTATCGCGCTGGATTGAGCGCGCGTGAGCAGTGAATCGCCCCTGCTTCCTGCCGTAGAGGGCTTTCTGCGTTACCTGAAAGTTGAACGCCAGCTTAGCCCTCTGACCCTGATTAACTATCGTCGGCAGCTGACGGTGGTGGTTGAACTGCTGGATGCATTAAAAGTCACGGACTGGACGCGCCTTGATGCTGCACTGGTTCGTACGCTGGCCGCCCGCAGTAGCCGCAGCGGACTGAAGCCTGCCAGCCTTGCTCTGCGTCTTTCCGCACTGCGTAGCTTCCTCGACTGGCTGATTAGCCAGGGAACGATTCAGGCCAATCCGGCGAAAGGCGTTGCCACGCCGCGTGCGCCACGGCACCTGCCAAAGAACATTGATGTCGATGAAGTTAACCAACTGCTGGAAATCGATCTCAACGATCCGCTGGCGGTGCGCGATCGTGCCATGCTGGAAGTGATGTACGGCGCGGGTTTGCGCCTCTCTGAGCTGACCGGCATTGACGTAAACCATCTTGAGCTGGCGTCTGGCGAAGTCTGGGTAACCGGTAAGGGCAGTAAAGAACGCCGCCTGCCGATGGGGAAAACGGCGGTACTCTGGCTGGAACACTGGCTGGCGCTACGGGAGCTGTTCTCACCGCAGGACAACGCGCTGTTCCTGTCTAAACTGGGCAAACGTATCTCCGCGCGTAACGTGCAGAAGCGTTTCGCCGAATGGGGTATTAAGCAGGGGCTGTCCAGCCACGTTCACCCCCATAAACTTCGCCATTCATTTGCGACACATATGCTGGAGTCCAGCGGCGATCTGCGCGCAGTGCAGGAGCTGCTTGGCCATGCCAATCTGGCAACCACCCAGATTTATACCCATCTTGATTTCCAACACCTGGCGTCCGTGTACGACGCTGCACATCCCCGTGCGAAACGAGGAAAGACCTGATGCATTTTTACCGACCACCGCGTCCAGTCGCGGCGATGACCTTCGATCTCGATGATACGCTGTACGACAATTATCCGGTTATCGCACGAACCACAAAAGAATCTCACGCCGCATTACAGGCCCATCATCCGGCGCTAGAAAACTATAGCGTGGAGCAGTATCAGCAGGTGCGCCAGCGACTACTGCTGGCCGAGCCGGAGATCTACCATGATGTCAGCGAGTGGCGGCGTCGCGCCGTTGAGCAGTCGATGCTGGATGTGGGGCTGGCCCCTGCCCAGGCGGCCGACGGCTCGCGCGAAGTGATGTCCGTATTCGCTGAATGGCGTAGCAAAATCACCATCTCTGATGAAAACCATGCGACGCTGGCGGCACTGGCAGAGCGTATTCCTCTGGTGGCGATCACCAACGGTAACGCTGAGCCGCATCTGTTTGGCCTGGATAAATACTTCCAGTTTATCCTGCGCGCGGGCCCCGATGGCCGTGCCAAGCCGTATCAGGATATGTACCACACTGCCGCAGAACGGTTGAATCTGGCACCGGAACGCATTCTGCACGTGGGTGACGACCTCACCACCGACGTTGCCGGTGCAGTGCGCTGCGGGATGCAGGCCTGCTGGATCAATTTACGCGGTGGCAATCTGATGCATATCGATGATGCGCGTCTGCTCCCAACGCTGGAGATTTCTCAGTTGGCATCGCTGACCGCGTTGTTATAATGAACTGGTTAAATAACCAGTAGGGCGGTGTGCCGCCCTCTACCCCGATGGTGCTTATGGACGTTTCCGATCTGCTCGACAGCCTGAATGACAAACAACGCGAAGCCGTCGCCGCGCCGCGCAGCAACCTGCTGGTGCTGGCGGGTGCCGGCAGTGGTAAAACCCGCGTCCTGGTTCACCGTATTGCCTGGCTGATGGCGGTTGAAAACTGTTCCCCTTACTCCATCATGGCGGTGACCTTTACCAACAAAGCCGCCGCTGAGATGCGTCACCGCATCGAACAGCTGATTGGAACCAGCCAGGGAGGAATGTGGATTGGGACCTTCCATGGACTCGCTCATCGCCTGCTGCGCGCCCACCATCTGGATGCCAACCTGCCGCAGGATTTTCAGATCCTCGACAGTGAAGACCAGCTGCGGCTGTTGAAGCGTCTGATCAAGGCGATGAATCTTGATGAGAAGCAGTGGCCTGCTCGTCAGGGCATGTGGTACATCAACGGCAAAAAAGATGAAGGGCTGCGCCCGAAAAATATTGAGAGCTACGGCAACCCGATTGAACAGACCTGGTTACGCATCTATCAGGCCTATCAGGAAGCCTGCGATCGTGCCGGCCTGGTGGACTTTGCCGAACTGCTGCTGCGCGCGCACGAACTGTGGTTAAACAAGCCGCATATTCTTAATCACTACCGCGAACGTTTCACCAATATCCTGGTGGACGAATTCCAGGATACCAACAACATTCAGTATGCGTGGATTCGCATGCTGGCCGGCGACAGCGGCAAGGTGATTATCGTCGGCGATGACGATCAGTCTATCTACGGCTGGCGTGGTGCGCAGGTTGAGAACATCCAGCGCTTCCTGAACGATTTCCCGGGGGCGGAAACCATTCGCCTCGAGCAGAACTATCGCTCTACCAACAATATTCTGAAAGCCGCTAACGCCCTGATCGCCAATAACAATGGCCGTCTGGGCAAAGAGCTGTGGACTGACGGCAGCGACGGTGAACCGATTGCCCTCTATTGCGCCTTTAACGAGCTGGATGAAGCGCGCTTTGTGGTTAATCGCATCAAAGTGTGGATGGAAAACGGCGGGGCGCTGAATGACTGCGCAATCCTTTACCGCAGCAACGCCCAGTCGCGCGTGCTGGAGGAGGCGCTGCTGCAAACCAGCATGCCTTACCGAATTTATGGCGGTATGCGCTTCTTCGAACGTCAGGAAATCAAGGATGCGCTGGCCTATCTGCGCCTGATCGCCAATCGTAACGACGATGCTGCCTTTGAGCGCGTGATCAATACGCCAACCCGCGGCATTGGCGATCGTACCCTCGACGTGGTGCGCCAGACCGCCCGTGAGCGCCAGCTAACGATGTGGCAAAGTTCACGCGCGCTGCTGCAGGAAAAAGCGCTGGCCGGGCGTGCTGCCTCGGCGCTGCAGCGATTTATTGAGCTGGTGGATTCACTGGCGCAGGAAACCACCGAACTGCCGCTGCATGTGCAGACTGACCGGGTGATCAAAGATTCCGGCCTGTGGCTGATGTACGAGCAGGAAAAGGGTGAAAAGGGCCAGGCGCGCGTCGAAAACCTTGAGGAACTGGTCAACGCCACCCGTCAGTACAGCTATCAGGATGAAGATGAAGACCTGATGCCGCTACAGGCTTTCCTCTCTCATGCGGCGCTGGAAGCGGGCGAAGGGCAGGCGGATAAGTGGCAGGATGCGGTGCAGCTGATGACCCTGCATGCGGCCAAAGGGCTGGAGTTTATGCAGGTATTTATCGTCGGCATGGAAGAGGGCATGTTCCCCAGCCAGATGTCGCTGGATGAAGGCGGAAGGCTGGAAGAAGAGCGTCGTCTGGCTTACGTCGGCGTCACCCGCGCGATGCAAAAGCTGACGCTGACCTACGCGGAAACGCGCCGCCTGTATGGCAAAGAGGTCTATCACCGCCCCTCACGCTTTGTCGGTGAGCTGCCGGAAGAGTGCGTGGAAGAAGTGCGCCTGCGCGCCAGCGTCAGCCGCCCGGTCAGCCACCAGCGGATGGGTACGCCGGTAGCGAAAAACGACAGCGGCTTTACCCTTGGGCAGCGCGTTCTTCACGCCAAGTTCGGTGAGGGGACGATTGTTAACATGGAAGGCAGCGGCGAACACAGCCGCCTGCAGGTGGCGTTCCAGGGGCAGGGCATCAAATGGCTGGTAGCCGCGTACGCGAAGCTGGAAGCGCTGTGATGAAAGGTGGGCCCGCTTGACGCCTTTTTCGTCTCAGCGTAACATGCGCCCACCATTACCCTAAGAGGACATTCGCCTTGGACACACCCAGTAGATACTGGCTCACTGACCTGCACACCAGGTACAACTCCTAAGGCTATCCTCTTTTGCCGATAGCCTTCGTGGTTGTTGGCGACCGCATTCCCCGTCGCTCTGAGTCAGTACTGTTCGCTGACTGAAACGCATGTTTCCCGTGTTCAAGCGCTCTGTCCCACTAGTCACTGCGAATTGGGAGTATTGCTATGCTGAGCGCATTTAAACTGGACCAGAGCCGTCTGACCCGTCTTGAGCTGGATGATGCCAGCGAAGAGCTGACCGGCTCCGTCTGGGTCGATCTGATCGAGCCAGAAGAAGCTGAGCGAGACCGCGTCCAGACTGAGCTGGGCCAGAGCCTGGCCACCCGTCCTGAACTGGAAGACATCGAAGCATCGGCACGCTTCTTCGAAGACGAAGACGGCCTGCACATCCACTCCTTCTTTTTCTTTGAAGATGCTGAAGATCACGCCGGTAACTCAACGGTGGCGTTTACCATTCGTGAAGGGCGTTTATACACCCTGCGCGAGCGCGAGCTGCCCGCCTTCCGTCTTTACCGCATGCGTGCGCGCAATCAGGTTCTGACCGACGGTAATGCCTATGAGCTATTGCTGGATCTGTTTGAAACCAAAATCGAACAGCTTGCCGATGAGATAGAAAATATCTATAGCGATCTGGAAAAGCTCAGCCGGGTCATTATGGAAGGGCAGCAGGGCGATGAGTTTGACGCCGCGCTGTCTACGCTGGCCGAGCTGGAAGATATCGGCTGGAAGGTGCGTCTGTGCCTGATGGATACCCAGCGCGCCCTCAACTTCCTGGTGCGTAAAGCGCGTCTGCCGGTTAATCAGCTGGAACAGGCGCGCGAAATTCTGCGGGATATCGAATCCCTGCTGCCGCACAACGAATCGCTGTTCCAGAAGGTTAACTTCCTGATGCAGGCGGCAATGGGCTTTATCAACATTGAGCAGAACCGCATTATCAAAATCTTCTCGGTGGTATCGGTAGTCTTCCTGCCACCAACGCTGGTGGCATCCAGCTATGGGATGAACTTTGAGTTTATGCCGGAACTGCGGTGGAGCTTTGGTTATCCGGGAGCTATTACCCTGATGATCCTCGCCGGGCTGGCACCGTACGCCTACTTTAAGCGTAAAAACTGGCTCTGATTGCCGCTGGCTCAGCCTGATTTATCGGGCTGGGCCGGTCTTAACTCTCTCAAAATGTTTCACGATCTGGTACTGCGTCCACGCTGCGGGTAATCTGTAACTTCTTCTTTCAGCTGAGATCGCTTCACTCTATGGAACGGTTATCCCTGCGATACCAGTGGGCACTGCTGCTCATCACATCGCTGCTGTTGGGGTCTGTCCTGCAGGTTTTTCATGTACCGGCTGCGCTGTTACTGGGCCCGATGATAGTCGGCGTGGTAATGGGGCTGAGCGGTGCGCAGATCCGCATCAGTAAACGTCTATTTGTACTGTGCCAGGCCGTGCTGGGCTGCATGATTGCCCAGAGCCTTTCACCCTCCATTCTTCAACCGCTGCTGGCTGACTGGCCCATCGTCCTGTCCGTGCTTCTGCTTACGCTGGCAGCCAGCGGACTGTCCGGCTATCTGCTGGTGCGCTTCAGCGACCTGCCTGGTCCGACCGGCGCGTGGGGTTCCTCCCCCGGAGGCGCATCCGCAATGGTGGCAATGGCAGGCGATTTTGGGGCGGATACCCGACTGGTGGCATTTATGCAGTATCTGCGCGTGCTGTTTGTCGCTGCTGCTGCCGCGATAGTGGCACGGATCAGCCTGGGCGACAGCGCGCAGTCCAGCGGGCTGGAGTGGTTTCCGCATCTGGGGTGGGGGTTTGCCGCGACGCTGGCGGTGATTGTGCTCGGGGCGGTGCTCGGTCAGAAATTCCGTATTCCCTCCGGCGCGTTGCTGCTGCCCGCGCTGATCGGGGCGACTCTGCATTCCAGCGGCACGGTAATGTTACAGGTGCCAGAGTGGCTGCTGGCGCTGGCCTATGCGCTGATTGGCTGGACGGTTGGCCTGCGTTTCACTCGGCCGGTCTTTCTGCTGGCCTTGCGCACGTTACCGCAAATGGTGGTATCGATTATCGGCCTGATGCTGCTGTGCGGCGCGATGGCGTGGATGCTGACCCGGGTTCTGCATGTCGACATGCTGACGGCGTATCTGGCGACCAGCCCTGGCGGGCTGGACACCGTTGCGATTATTGCTGCCGGTAGCCGGGTCGATCTGGCTTTTGTAATGGCGATGCAGACGCTACGCCTGTTCTCTATCCTGCTGACCGGCCCGGCAATGGCCCGATTTCTTTCACGCTATGCGCGACGGTGATCGGCGCAGCGTCCAGAGTGCGTCCGCGATAAACAGTGCGAGCGCCGCCCAGATAAAGCCGAAGGTCACGGCTTTATCTGACGTCATCTGCTCACCGTAGAACAGCACGGCCAGCAGGAACATCAGCGTCGGGCCAAGATACTGGAAGAATCCCACGGTAGAGAGGCGCAGACGTGTGCAGGCGGCGGTAAACAGCATCAGCGGGACGGTGGTGATAATCCCGGCGGCGGCCAGCAGAATATTCAGGCTTGCCGCATTGTTGCCGAGGTGGCTGGTGGGACTGTCGACGATGGCGAACAAATAGACGGCAGCGGGAACCAGCAGCCAGCTGGTTTCAACCAGCATGCCGGTTTGTGCATCCACCGCAATTTTCTTACGCAGTAGCCCATACATTGAGAACGTCGCCGCAAGGCCAAGCGCGATAACGGGCACTGAACCGAACTTCCACAGCTGCACCAGCACGCCACAGGTGGCAAGCGCAACGGCCAGCCACTGTAAACGGCGGAAGCGCTCGCCAAGAAACAGCATACCGACCAGAACGTTTAGTAGCGGGTTGATAAAGTAACCGAGGCTGGCTTCCAGCATATGATGATTGTTTACCGCCCAGATATACAGCAGCCAGTTGCTGCAGATCACCACGGCAGATACGGCCAGCAGCAGCACCTTTTTCGGCTGGGCGGCAATGGCGCGAATATTACGCCAGCTGCGGCTGATGCTGATTAGTACCAGCATAAAAAAGAAGGACCAGATAACCCGATGGGTCATGATCTCCCCGGCGGGTACCTGCTGGATCAGTTTGAAATAGACCGGAGCCACGCCCCAGATAAAATACGCTCCTAGCGCAAAGAGCACGCCCTGGCGTGTTTGTTGTGGATTCATTTCTTAACCAATCATATAGGTAGCAGTAGCGCTGGCAATGTGAACACCGGCATCGTTATGGAGTTCAACGCGGGCAACGGAGACTTTGTTACCGCCGCGCAGCAGGCTACTGCTGGCGACAAAACGCTCGCCGCGCCCTGGCCGCAGGTAATCCACGCGCAGATCGATGGTGCCCATGCGCGACAGGCGCTGGCGAAGCTCTTCTTCGGTGATACTTTGCTGACGAGTCAGCGCACTGCTGACGCAGACCAGACCCGCCGCAACGTCCAGCACCGAGGCAATCACCCCGCCGTGCAGGATTTTCTGCGCATAGTTGCCGACCAGCATAGTTTGATTCGCCAGGCTTAGCTGAGCAAAGTCCGGTTCAAGGCGATCCAGCTCCAGCCCGAGCGAGCGGTTGAAGGGCATATCATAAACAAAAATTTCGCCAATCAGCCGACGTGCTGCCGCCTGATCCAAAGGTAACGCTGACATTATTGTGATCCTGTAAAGCCGGGGAAAAGTAAATCAAAGGTTAATGAGGTGAGTATCTTATGCTTCGTTGGCAGTGCTTTCCACTTTCAGAAAACAGCACTAAAGCGGGCAGCACTTTATGTGTAGAATGGCGTGCTTTTATCTTCATATTCGCCCACCGGGAGTAAATTATGGCTCTGCTGAAAGGACTGCTGGCGACAGCACTCCTGGTTCCGACAATTGCGCTGGCACAGGAAGCGACGCTAAAAGAAGTTCATGACCGGCCTGAGGTTCCCGGTAGCATCATTGCTAACCTGCTGGAAAAACACGATAACCCGTTTGTTCTCTATCCCTACGAGAGCAACTATCTGCTTTATACCTATACCAGCAATATCAACCGGGAAGCGATTGAGTCCTACAACTGGGGTAATGAAGCCAAGCACGACGAGGTGAAATTTCAGCTGAGCCTGGCCTTCCCGCTGTGGCGCGGCATCCTGGGCGATAATTCCGTGCTGGCGGCCTCCTATACACAGAAATCCTGGTGGCAGCTCTCCAACCGTGGAGCGGGGGCATCTTCACCGTTCCGTGAAACCAACTATGAGCCACAGATTTTCCTCGGCTGGGCAACCGACTACAGCCTGGGTGGCTGGACGCTGCGGGATGTAGAAACCGGTCTCAACCACCAGTCAAACGGGCGTTCCGACCCCACTTCACGCAGCTGGAACCGGGTTTATGCCCGACTGATGGCGCAAAACGGCAACTGGCTGGTGGAAGTGAAGCCCTGGTATCGCCTGCCGGAAAGTGAAAGCAACGACGATAACCCCGATATCACCAAATATATGGGGTATTACCGTTTGACACTGGGCTATCAGATGGGTGACAGCATCTTCAGTGTGAAGAGTAACTACAACTGGAACAGCGGCTACGGCGGCGCGGAGCTGGGCTGGAGTTACCCGATGACTGAACACGTGCGCTTCTATACCCAGGTATTTAGCGGCTACGGCGAATCGCTGATCGATTATAACCATCGTCAAACTCGCGTTGGTGTGGGGGTAACGCTTAACGATCTGTTCTGATTTCATCTTCGCCGGGCGCAACTGTCCGGCGAATAAAACCCAGCCAAAGTCGGTTTCCTCTGTTCTGGATCTCGGCTTTGCGCAGCAATATTACGTTTTGCAGCCGCTTCGCAGACAGAGCCATCGATGAAAAGTGACGCAGCAAAACGGCGCGAACCGCTTCGCAAATAAGCAAAATGCTCGCGATAATCCAGATCTTGCTCCGGACATGAGTTATCATTCTTCGCTGTGGTTGAGTCTTGCTCAACCGTCGGTTCCGGCATCACCATCGGGCAGGCAGTGCCCGGTAGCGCTTCACACCACTTCAGATTGGGGACAATGTGTCTACGGCAGCAGTAATCAATAATGAGACTCTGGCAGAGCAGGTACTTCGCGATACCTTCGGCTATCAGCAGTTTCGTCCGGGACAGCAAACGATTATCCAGGCATCGCTCGACGGACGTGACTGTCTGGTGGTTATGCCGACCGGTGGCGGTAAATCTCTTTGTTATCAGATTCCTGCACTGGTTCGCGATGGGTTAACGCTGGTTGTATCGCCGCTGATTTCACTGATGAAAGACCAGGTCGATCAGCTGCTGGCAAACGGGGTGTCTGCGGCCTGCCTGAATTCTACGCAGAGCCGTGAACAGCAGCAGGAAGTGATCGCAGGCTGTCGTACTGGCAAAGTACGCATGCTGTATATCGCCCCTGAGCGGCTGATGATGGATAACTTCCTCGACCAGCTGACGCACTGGAACCCGGCGATGCTTGCGGTGGACGAAGCCCACTGTATTTCACAGTGGGGACATGACTTCCGCCCTGAGTACGGTGCGCTGGGGCAGCTCAGACAGCGTCTGCCTAATGTTCCGGTGATGGCACTGACAGCCACCGCGGATGAAACGACGCGAAACGATATCGTTCGTCTGCTTCAGTTAGACGATCCGTTGATTCAGATCAGCAGCTTCGACCGCCCGAATATTCGCTACACGCTGGTGGAAAAATTTAAACCTACCGAACAACTTCTACGCTATGTGCAGGATCAGCGCGGTGCGTGCGGCATTATTTACTGCAACAGCCGCGCCAAGGTGGAAGATACAGCCGCACGTCTGCAAAGCCGCGGGTTGAGCGTGGGTGCTTATCACGCCGGAATGGACAATGCGCATCGCGCGCATGTGCAGGAAGCCTTCCAGCGTGACGATTTGCAGATCGTCGTGGCCACCGTGGCGTTCGGTATGGGCATTAACAAACCCAACGTGCGTTTCGTGGTGCATTTCGATATTCCGCGCAATATTGAATCCTACTATCAGGAAACCGGCCGCGCCGGTCGCGATGGCCTGCCGGCGGAGGCTTTACTGCTTTACGATCCGGCAGATATGGCCTGGCTGCGCCGCTGCCTGGAAGAAAAAGCGCCGGGGCAGCTGCAGGATATTGAGCGCCATAAACTCAATGCCATGGGTGCCTTCGCCGAAGCGCAAACTTGCCGCCGTCTGGTTCTGCTGAACTACTTCGGCGAGGGGCGTCAACAGGCCTGTGGAAACTGCGATGTTTGCCTCGATCCGCCGCGTCGCTATGACGGGCTGGTGGAGGCGCAGAAGGCGCTTTCCTGTATTTATCGCGTCGGTCAGCGTTTCGGTATGGGTTATATTGTCGAGATCCTGCGCGGTGCAAATAATCAGCGTATTCGCGACATGCAGCACGACAAGCTGCCGGTTTACGGCATTGGTCGTGAGCAGACGACTGAACACTGGACCAGTGTACTTCGCCAGCTGATCCACCTTGGCCTGGTCACCCAGAATATCGCTATGTATTCAGCGCTCCAGCTGACGGAAGCGGCCAGGCCGGTATTGCGTGGTGAAACGCCGCTGATGCTGGCAGTACCAAGGCTGGTGACGGCAAAACCGCGCAGCAGCAGCCAGAAATCATGGGGTGGCAATTACGATCGTAAGCTGTTTGGCAAATTGCGTAAGCTGCGTAAAGCGATTGCCGATGAGGACAACATCCCGCCTTATGTGGTGTTCAGCGATGCTTCACTGATTGAAATGTCTGAACAGATGCCACTAACGGCCTCAGAAATGCTGAGTATTAACGGGGTGGGGCATAAAAAGCTGGAACGCTTTGGCAGGCCGTTCCTGTTGATGATTAAGGATCACGTTGACGGTGTCGATGACGATTAACCATCGCGTTGAGCGGGCCGGGTGACCGGCCCTTTTACGTTCAATCAGGCGATACGCCGCGCCGACGCCAGCAGTGCACCCACCGCCATAAATAACCCACCGAAAATTCGATTTAACAGCTTCATTTGCTGCGGGCCTTTTATCCAGACGGCAATACGCGTAGCCAGCGTGGCATAGCCAATCATCACAATAATGTCGACCACCACCGTGGTTACGCCCAGCACAAGGTACTGCATCGCCTGCGGCTGATGCGGGATGATAAACTGGGGGAACAGCGCCGCAAGGAACACGATGCTTTTCGGGTTGGTCAGGTTAACTAAAACCGCCCGCTGGAACAGTTTACGTCGCGGCATCGCCTTCGCCACGGCGTTCAGATCGATGGCTCCGGCAGAACGCCACTGTTGAATGCCCAGCCAGACCAGATAGGCAGCGCCAGCCCATTTCAAGATCTCAAATGCCAGCAGCGATTGTGAAAACAGCGCGCCCAGGCCGATCCCAACCAGGATAATATGCAATGACAGCCCGACCTGAAGCCCGGTAATGGAGGCAGCGGCCCCGCGATAGCCATGGCTGATACCGGTACTCATAGTATTAATGGCACCAGAGCCTGGCGAAAGGCTCAAAATGCTGGTTGTCAGAAGGTAAGTCAGCCACCATTCGATGGTCATGGGTAAAACTCCCGAAAAACGCTTAATTGTGACACAATACGTGAATGTTGAACGTTGTGCTATGGGTAACAATGGCCTGCTGAATGGTAAAACATCTTTCTGGAAAAAGTCTGATGGATCTTGGTAAATCAGGCTGGTTGACCCGTGAACAGTCTTTTGCGGCCTTTGCAACGGGCCCTTTGCTGAGCTTTTGGCAGCAGCGCGAAGAAGATGAATTCGCCGGTGTTGGCAACGTGCCCATCCGCTATGCCCGCTTCATCTCTTCGCAACATGACAAGGTTATTTTGCTCTGTCCCGGTCGAATCGAAAGTTATGTCAAATATCCTGAGCTGGCTTACGATCTGTTTCACTGCGGCTATGATGTGATCGTTGTCGATCATCGTGGGCAGGGACGATCGGGGCGTTTGTTGCAGGATTCGCATCGTGGCCACGTGGCGGCCTTTGAGGATTATGTCGACGATCTGGAAACGCTTTATTTAAAAGAGATCGTCGCTCGTCATTATCGTCATCGCTATGCCCTGGCGCATTCGATGGGCGGTGCAATCCTCACGTTGATGCTGGCGCGTCAGCCTGCGGCATTCGATGCCGCTGCATTAACCGCGCCGATGTTTGGCATCACGCTGCCGATGCCGCAGTGGATGGCCCATCGAATTCTGGACTGGACGGAAAAACGCCCGGCAGTCAGCGAAGGCTACGCTATTGGTACAGGAAAATGGCGTCCGCGACCGTTTGGCCTCAATCATCTGACCCACAGCCGCGAGCGCTATCGGCGCAATCTGCGCTTTTACGCTGACGATCCCGGGCTTCGTGTCGGCGGACCTACCTATCATTGGGTGAGGGAGGGGGTGATGGCGGGTAAGATGATCCTGCAGCAGGCATCCCGCATCTCAACACCGCTGCTGCTGCTACAGGCAGAAGAAGACAGGGTCGTGGATAACAAAGCACAGAATATTTTTTGCCAGGCAATGGTTGCCGCCGGACAGCCCTGTGAAGGGGGAGCTCCCAGGATTATCGCAGGTGCCCGCCATGAAATACTGTTTGAGAAAGACAGTATGCGGGCTGAGGCACTGGAAACGATTATGGCGTTTTTCGCTCGCCATCCCTGATTACCCGCTGCGCAAAGTTTATGTTACCTGATGGGCCCTGCCCGCCAAATGATATTAACCAGAGGTTTTATGTACCGTATTGTTGCTTCAGATCTGGATGGCACGCTGTTATCTCCCGATCACACGCTTTCCCCTTTTGCTCGCGAAACTCTGCAGCTGCTGGTTCGCAAAGGGGTCCACTTTATTTTTGCTACCGGTCGACACTACATTGATGTCGCGCAGATGCGTGATAGCCTGGGCATCGACGCCTTTATGATCACCTCTAATGGCGCACGTGTACATAATACTGCCGGTGAACTGGTTTTCAGCCATAATCTCGATGAAGACATTGCGCGCGAATTGTTTGCAATGCAGCACAGCAATCCTGACATCTATACCAACATTTATCGCGATGAAGAGTGGTTTTTGAATCGCCATCGTCCCGATGAAATGGATTTTTTCAAAGAATCTGATTTCAACTATCAGATTTACCATCCCGGCGACCTGCCGACAGACGGTATCAGCAAAGTCTTTTTCACCTGTAATGATCCTGAGCTATTGGTTCCGCTGGAGCTGGCGCTGATCGCACGGTGGGGCGATCGGGTTAACGTCTGTTTTTCGCTGCCAACATGTCTTGAGGTGATGGCCGGTGGCGTTTCTAAAGGCCATGCGCTGGATACCGTATCGCAGTCTCTCGGTTCTTCTCTGAAAGAGTGCATCGCGTTTGGTGATGGGATGAATGATAAAGAGATGCTGAGCATGGCGGGTAAAGGATATATCATGGAGAATGCGCATCAGCGCCTGAAGGATTTGTTGCCGGAACTGGAGGTCATTGGTTCTAATGCCGAACAGGCCGTATCGAAAACGCTGCGTACCTTGTTTGGTGTGTAGTCACTCTTAGTTATAATTTTTACCCGCTCGATCAGCGTTGCGAACCCATAACCAGGATAATACATTTTCTCCTGGTTTTTTTATGTCTAAAATAAATGTTTTTCATCAAAAATAGTTAATTTATGACGTTGGGTTTTGGGGGGGGGGTTAATTTCGTTTAAATGTGTCAGTGTGTTTTTAATTGGTAAGTTGGGGTCTTTTTCATTTCATTATGAGTCGATTATGAAACGCTCTCTCCACAAACAATCTTCATAGCGCATTGAATTTTGAGGGATATAATTCTATTTCCATCTTTTTTTTAGATTATAGTGTTATATTTATTATTTATGCTTTTATAGCATGGTTTTTTTATGTGAATTTTAGTAGTGATGTTTTTTAAGCTTTTCAACGACTATCCTTGCTGTAATAATTATCGAATCAAATCATTATGGATGGTTTGATTTTGGGCCACTAAGCTGTATTCATCATGCTTTGTTTATGAAATTATTATGGTGACCCGATTAATCATCTGTATTTATACTGATGTAAATTTAAATTAACTGTTAAAACTGCATGTCTGAAGTTGTTATGTATTTATCTTCCATGCTATTGGTATTCGGTGTTTTGTTTGAATTCAAAAAAAATTTGTTAAAGCACAATCCATATCTGTGGATTGTCATAATCAGATCGTTGGGAAATCCTTGTTTAGACAGGAGAGCCCTGGTTTGGAAAACCAGTTGATTATAATTCTTCTCTTTTGACATGGATGTGTTTCTTCCCCAAACATTTTGAATGATTTTTTCTTTTTCGATAATTTCATTCATCAAGCACAGAATGAGTATTCTTTGGTTTTTACTAACCTTAGCTATAATATTGCTATCTTTAATCATTAAATACTTATCTTTTAACAGGAGTTTTTCATTTTCATACTTTACTGATTTTGGTTCTATGTTGTTCATTTTTTACATTTCTCTTTTTTACAAGTCTGGAATATCACCTAAAGTTTTCCTTTAGGTTTTTTTTATTTTTAATACATCATTTCGTTAGATTTATTTTATTATTCTGGAAGGATTAATAACAATATATATTGTCTTTTTATTTTTTTATAGGTTTTTATTTTGCTATTAATTAATTTATTAGTTTAATGCTCTGTGTTTTGTTGGGTTTATGTTGGTATCTTTTAACAGAAACCAATAGCGCGTTTATGATTAAAATGTGTTTTGTCTTAAAATTTAAGATGGTAGATAGGTTGCTATCTTGTGGTTTTCAGGATGGCAATTATTCTGGATGATTAGGTGGCGTTGTGAATTACTTAATAAATGGGACTTTAAAATACAATTCCTATGATGGAACGTTGTATTTGATTGACGGTAGTGTAGATATGTTAACGCTTAGTCGGATTGCTAATGAATTGCTCTGCCTGATGGTGGAGAACAATAACAATCCATTAAGCAGAGAGCATATTCTGAATGATCTTTGGACTAAAAAAGGTTTGTCATCCTCTGGTAATAATTTAAATAACTACATGTCAATATTGAGGAGAGCTTTGTCTAATCTTGGGTTCTCTGACGTGATCATTACTATTCCCCGGCATGGCTTCATGCTTAGTGCGGACGTCGAGATTATGTCAGATGATAACGATGAAGGTGAGATTTTTCTGGGGGGAAATAGGCAGTTAGCGAATAGCTTAATCAATGATGATAGCTTAAATAAAAAAATAAATTTTATTTTCTTATTTATCAAAAAGGGAAATGTGAGTCTTTTAACTGTTTTGTTACTTGTTTTATTAATCTCGCCTTTGCTGTTTTTTCATTTTTTAGTGCGAGGTGATTATTCTTTTAAAATAAATAATTGTAATGTGTATTTGTTGGAGAACTCCGGAGTTAAAAGAAAAACAGCGGATGATTTTTCAGTGGTAAAAAACTATGTTGTTAAATACAAAATAAACTGTGGTCGTAAAGCGGATATATTTTATTTTTCCGGGCGGGAGGCTAGCGTAAATGAAAGCTCCACAGGTAGAGAAATTTTAGCCTACTGCGATAATAGCCGCGGAGGAGAATGCGTTAATTACGGTCTGCTCAAATGAGAGAAATAAACTAATGTCTTTAATCAGGCAACGTTATCCTGGCTGGGTGGTGGTGGTGGTGGTGGTGGTTCTCTTACTGTGTATTCTCTGGTTTGGCAACATGAATAAGAGGCAAGACTTTAGTTGCAGGGCACAGTTAGATATGGAACCTCTTGTTAATCAGTGTGGTAGCAGAAACTTGCTCAACCTGTTTATGGCAATAAACGGTAATGGCGAAGGGTATCTGTTGCTTTCAGGGAAGTTGAGGTGTCTGGGGAAAGATCAAACCATCAACGATATTCTTGATTTCGATTATGAAAAAGAAGGGAGATATTATGATTTACATCTGCGGAAAAAAAACACGGTGATAAATAAACTTCTACCACAGCTTAGGGATGAAAAAATCATGATAAAAATAAGTAAGTTGGATCGTCGAAGATATCTTGTTTCTTCTGATAAGCATGCATTGCTGATATGTACATCGGAATGAACGGAAAATGAGTAGCGGTTTTTTAAAAGCTATCCCGCTACCCATCTTTTAATTATTTAGCATTCATCTGCTGCTTATGCTTCTTTTCGCTCATCATGGTCATGGCAAGAAGGATTACGGCCAGAACACATCCGCCGATCATAACCATAAAGCCGCCATCCCAGCCGAAATAGTCGACGGTGTAGCCGACGATCGCGCTGGCGGCAACAGAGCCACCAAGATAACCAAACAGGCCGGTAAATCCAGCGGCAGTGCCCGCAGCCTTTTTCGGTGCCAGTTCCAAAGCGTGCAGGCCGATCAGCATGACCGGGCCATAAATCAGGAAGCCAATCACCATCATACAGGCCATATCGACGCCAGGATTACCCGCCGGGTTCATCCAGTACACAATGGTCGCAATGGTCACGAGAGTCATAAAGAAGACGCCGGTAGCTCCACGGTTGCCCTTGAACACCTTATCTGACATCCAGCCACACAGCAGCGTGCCCGGAATACCTGCATATTCATAGAAGAAATAAGCCCACGAAGATTTATCCAGCGTGAAGTGCTTAACTTCTTTCAGATAGGTTGGTGACCAGTCGAGCACACCGTAGCGCAGCAGATAAATAAACACGTTCGCCAGTGCGATATACCACAGCAGTTTGTTCGGCAGAATGTACTGGGTGAAAATCTGTTTCGCAGTCAGCTCTGTTTCATGTTTTTCATCATAGTCCGGTGGATAGTCGCTTTTATACTCCTCAATTGGAGGCAGGCCACAGGACTGTGGTGTATCGCGCATCAGCGCAAAGGCGATAATTGCGATCAGAATGGCACCAAATGCCGGCATGTACAGTGCGGCTTTCCAGTCGTTAAACCAGGCCATACCTAACAAGAACAGTAGCGGAGGGATACCGCCACCGACGTTATGTGCGCAGTTCCATACGGAAACGATGCCACCGCGCTCTTTCTGTGACCACCAGTGAACCATGGTACGGCCGCACGGTGGCCATCCCATCCCCTGGAACCAGCCGCACAGAAACAGCAGGACGAACATGACCATGATGCTGGAAGTTGCCCAGGGGACAAAACCCATAAACAGCATCACCGCTGCGGCAAGAATCAGTCCGGCAGGCAGGAATACACGAGGGTTTGAGCGGTCTGAAACCGAGCCCATTATGAATTTTGAAAAACCGTAGGCAATAGAAATACCTGACAGTGCAAATCCTAAATCTCCGCGTGAGAAGCCCTGCTCAACGAGATAAGGCATCGCCAGCGCGAAGTTTTTACGCACCAGATAATAGGCGGCGTAGCCGAAGAAGATCCCCAGAAAGATCTGCCAGCGCAGTTTGCGGTACAGCGGATCGACGCGGCTGGCATCAACGCGTGGCTGATGTGCTGCGGGTTTAAAAATACTTAACATTACGGCCCCCATGGCTCAGGTAACGATATCCCCGCCCGGCTGAGATGAAATACAAACAGTTTCCCCGGTAACGGTAAATGTTCTATTTCGAAAGCAGCATGGCGATATTCGAAGGTAACAGCTGTGAATAAGTGCGCGAATGTTACATTTTTATGACGAAATGGCTATATCTGCACCATTAAATGAGGTGATATTTTCGTATGCGAACTATAATTTGTGATTTAAGTCACACTTATGAGGCCGTTTAACGCTCAGAAGTCCGCATTTTGGACGTTTACGTTCTAATTGGAAAAAATTTTATCTAAGTAATGTTATATCCATGAAAAAAAGCAGGATTTAAAGAGGCGAGAATATGAGCAGTGATACTGGCGTAGATAGGGAGAACATCTGCTGTTATTTCAATCTTAATAAATGACGTGTAATCTACTGAATTTATTGATTAAAAATAGTTGGTGGTCATTTCACCGTTTATAATGCTCATACCGCTATCATCAAAATTGATAACTAAACCATCACCGGCAATATTAATTACGTTGATGGGGTTGTCATTGTTAATAACGGTGGTGATATTCATATTATCCCGGCCACCGCTAACCTGATCTAACTCTATTTCTGACAATACCTGCATGATATAGCCCCCTTTTTGATTGAAGAACTCAACTGATGCTAGAGTTTCAAGTAAGGGGGCAGGTATTGTAATTTGATGATTTTCATAAACTAACGCCCGGTTAAGGCGTTAATTATTTGAAATAGAGATGAATATTTACTTTTTAGCCGGGCGAATCTTCATTGCCAGACCTTTGAGGAAGTTGCGAAGGATTTGATCGCCGCACTCGCGATAATTTTTATGTCCCGGCTTGCGGAAGATTGCCCCAATTTCTGATTGCCCCACCGCAAAATCGGCGCTTTTCAGCAGCTCAATAATATCGGTGGTTTTTAAATCGAAAGCGACGCGAAGCTTTTTCATGATGATATTGTTTGTCATCTTACGTTCAATCGAAGGCACCGGCGCATCTTCACTTTTCCCGCGGCGTTCGAAAATCAGACCGTTAAGGAAATAGCCCATAACGACATCCGGGCAGAGGCGATAGCCTGGCTCATCTTCTTTTTTCAGGAAGCTGTGCACTTCGGCTTCAGCCACTTCGCTCTCTGCCAGCGCCAGAATGCTTACTACTTTCGCATCGCTTAAATCCAGCATGTAACGCACGCTGCGCAGGACATCATTATTCGTCATAAACACTCTCTTCATTGAAACTATTGCAGTGAGCGCATTATAGAGCCAATTGAGCGGTTAGACAGGAAAAACCGCCGGTCTTCACTGATGAGTTGGATCAGGGATGAGTCAGCGATATTGGTAACGGCGTTCCCGGGAGAGAGGCATCCCGCACCCGAGGTAAATGATCGCAGGCGTGCTGCCGGGCTGAACGGATAAATGCTTCAACCACCGGTTGACGCTGCTCCCCATCGCGTACAGCCGCGTAAAGCCTGCTCCACAGACCTTCGCCCAGCGCCCTGGTAGCCACCAGTCCCTGTTGCTCAAAACTTTCCACCACCCAGTGTGGCAGAGCCGCAATGCCCATCTGCGCGGAGACCATCTGAATTAACAGTAATGTGTTATCCACGCTTTTCAGAGCCGGGCTGACGCCAGCGGGCTGTAGAAAATGACGCCAGATATCAAGACGCTGACGCTGTACCGGGTAAATCAACAGCACTTCACTGGCTAAGTCTTCCGGAGAAATACGGTTCACTTTGGCCAGAGGATGGTCGGGTGCCATGACCAATCTGACCTCGAAATCGAACATTGGCGTATAGAACAAGCCGCTGCGCGGCAGAATATCAGAGGTGAGTACGATATCCAGTTCGCCCTGCTGAAGTGCAGGCTGTGGGTCAAACGTCACGCCCGATTTAAAATCCATCACCACCTGCGGCCAGCTCTTACGGAAATTGTTCAGTGCCGGCGTCAGCCACTGAATACAGCTGTGGCACTCAATAGCGATGCGCAACGTGGTCTGGTGTGGCTCATGGCAGGCCTGTAATGCTTGTTGAATCTGTGGCAACACCTGCTCGGCCAGCTGCAGTAAAACCTCTCCCTGTGGCGTAAAGCGTAGCGGCTGACTTTTCCGCACGAACAGACGGAAACCCAGCCGCTGTTCCAGATCGCTGAACTGATGGGATAACGCTGACTGCGTTTGATGAAGCTGGGCGGCAGCGGCGGCCAGCGAACCTGAATTTCGCAGAGCCTGCAGCGTTCGGAGGTGTTTAAGTTCGATCATGAGAGTCCTTCACATCGACAGTGAACATATTGCGCTTGTAGATAATACAGTACCTGCGGATTATAGCAGTGTAAACATCTGGACGTCCAAATGATAACACCTAAATTAACAGGAAGCGCATCATGACTATTCAGAACCATACACTTGGATTTCCCCGCGTCGGCCTGCGCCGCGAACTAAAAAAAGCACAGGAAAGTTACTGGGCGGGCAATAGCACGCAGGAAGAGCTGCTGGCAACCGGCCGCGAATTACGCACCCGTCACTGGCAACAGCAGAAAGATGCCGGTGTCGACCTGCTGCCGGTTGGTGACTTTGCCTGGTACGATCACGTACTGACGACCAGCCTGCTGTTGGGCAACGTACCTGCCCGCCACCGAAATAAAGAGGGTTCTGTTGACCTTGATACCCTGTTCCGTCTTGGACGGGGTCGCGCGCCGACCGGTGAACCCGCGGCAGCCGCAGAAATGACCAAATGGTTTAACACCAACTATCACTATATGGTGCCGGAGTTTGTACGCGGCCAACAGTTCAAACTGACCTGGACCCAGCTGCTGGATGAGGTTGATGAAGCGCTGGCCCTTGGGCATAAGGTCAAACCCGTACTGCTTGGCCCGGTAACCTACCTGTGGCTGGGGAAAGTGAAGGGCGAACCGTTCGATCGCCTGACGCTGCTGAGAGACATTCTTCCGGTCTATCAACAGGTCCTTGCCGAGCTGGCGAAACGTGATATTGAGTGGGTGCAGATTGATGAGCCTGCCCTGGCTCTTGAGCTGCCTGCTGAATGGCTGACGGCGTTCAAACCGGCTTATGATGCACTGCAGGGACGCGCTAAGCTGCTGCTAACCACCTATTTCGACAGTATTGGTCAGAACCTGGAGACCATTATCGCACTGCCTGTTCAGGGCCTGCACGTGGATCTGGTTCATGGCAAAGATGACATCACCCTGTTGAATAACAACGTGCCGGCGAACTGGCTGCTGTCGGTCGGGGTGATTAACGGACGTAACGTCTGGCGTGCCGATCTCAGCAACTGGTTTGAGCGACTGCGGCCGCTGGTCGCTCAACGCAAACAGCTGTGGATTGGCACTTCCTGCTCGCTGCTGCACAGCCCGATCGATTTGAGTGTGGAAACGCGCCTGGATGAAGAGGTGAAAAGCTGGTTCGCTTTCGCACTGCAAAAATGTACCGAACTGTCACTACTGAGCAATGCACTGAACAACGATGATGCCGCCTCACTGGAGGCCTGGAGCGCCCCAGTCCGTGCTCGTAAGACATCCACCCGAGTGCACAACGCTGCGGTGGCTCAGCGTCTCGCGTCAATTACGGCAAAAGACAGCCAGCGTCAGAATAGCTATCAGGTTCGTGCCGAAGCCCAGAGAAAGCGTTTCCAGCTGCCGGCATGGCCAACCACTACCATTGGCTCATTCCCGCAAACTACCGAAATTCGCGGTCTGCGTCTGGACTTTAAGCAGGGGCGTCTGGACGGTTCCCACTATCGCACCGGCATTGCCGAACACATCAAGCAGGCCATCGTCGAGCAGGAGCGCCTGGGTCTTGATGTGCTGGTCCACGGGGAAGCCGAACGTAACGACATGGTGGAATACTTTGGAGAAAACCTTGACGGTTTTGTCTTCACGCAGAACGGCTGGGTACAGAGTTACGGTTCACGCTGCGTTAAACCACCGGTTATCATCGGCGACGTCAGCCGCCCGCAGGCGATCACCGTAGAGTGGGCGAAGTATGCCCAGTCGCTGACGGACAAACCGGTAAAAGGCATGCTGACCGGCCCGGTGACGATCCTCTGTTGGTCATTCCCGCGTGAAGATGTTTCACGTGAAACCATTGCTAAGCAAATTGCGCTGGCGCTGCGTGATGAAGTTGTCGATCTGGAAAAAGCAGGTATCGGCATCATTCAGATTGATGAACCGGCCCTGCGTGAAGGTCTGCCGCTGCACAAATCAGACTGGGCAGCTTATCTCACATGGGCGGTGGACGCGTTCCGCCTGAATGCCGCCGTGGCGAAGGATGACACGCAGATCCACACCCATATGTGCTACTGCGAGTTCAATGACATTATGGATGCGATCGCGGCGCTGGATGCGGATGTCATTACCATCGAGACCTCACGTTCCGATATGGAACTGCTGGAGTCTTTTGAAGAGTTTGACTATCCCAATGAGATTGGCCCGGGCGTTTACGACATCCACTCGCCAAATGTACCGAGCGTAGAGTGGATGGAAGCCCTGCTACTGAAAGCCGCAGAGCGAATTCCAACCGAACGTCTTTGGGTAAACCCGGACTGTGGTCTGAAAACCCGCGGCTGGACTGAAACCCGCCAGGCGTTGGCCAACATGGTAACAGCGGCGCAGAATCTGCGTGCGGCAAAAGCGTCATTATCTGTGTGAATTGAGTCGTGTTGTAATCGGTTGGGGCGCTGAGCGCCCCCCCCCTTTTTTATGCTTTTGCTACTACGCCATGTTGGGCAAACCACGCCAGCATGCGCTGCCAGCCGTCGGTGGCGGACTCTGCGTGATAGCTTGGGCGATAGTCGGCGTTAAATGCGTGACCGGCATCCGGATAGACAATGATTTCCGCGTGCGCATTCGCCGCTCGCAGCGCCTGGCGCATGGTATCGACCGTATCTAGCGGAATACCGTCATCTTTCGCGCCATAAAGCCCTAATACCGGTGCGTTAAGATCGACAGCAACGTCCACCGGCTGTTTCTGCTGCTTCATGGTCTTTTCACCGACCAGCTTGCCATACCATGCTACGGCCGCTTTCAGCTGCGGATTGTGCGCGGCGTAAAGCCAGGTGATGCGGCCGCCCCAGCAAAAACCGGTGATGGCCATATTGCGCATATCACCCTCATGGCGCAAAGCCCAGTTCGCCACGTGGTCAAGATCGGCCAAAACCTGACTGTCCGGCACTTTACTGACCAGCTCCTTCAATAGCGTTGGGATGTCGTTATAGTCAGCGGCATCGCCCTGACGGAAGTACAGTTCAGGGGCGACGGCCAGATAGCCTTCACGGGCCAGACGGCGGCAAATATCGCGAATATGTTCATGAACGCCGAAGATCTCCTGCACCACCAGTACTACAGGTAAAGGTCCTGCCACATTGCGTGGCCTGGCGTGGAAAGCGGGCATATTTTCACCCTGAGTGGGGATCGACGTTTCCCCAGAAAGAATCTCTGCATCATCGGTAATAATGGTGGTTGCCGCGACAGGCTGGACTGCAGGTGCGAAGCTATTATTGCTCAATTTTTGAGTCGTGTTATCTTCGGTTTTCATTGTCCTCTCCATGCATGAACTAAGGCGATGGGCTAACTATAGCCAGGAAATTCTGGCACCCTCGCTGGGTACGGGCTATCTCTTTATCATCAGATAAACCCGATCTACGGGATGGGTTGTAGCAAAAAAAGGCAACAGAACATTTATGTGTGATTTTGATCGCACTTTTTATTTTGATTGATGTAATTTTCATTTGGATAAGCGATTTTTATCACATAAATGTGCGCCGTGTTTACTTACAGTAGCGTTCAGTTAACTATCCCCCGATTTTGGTGACAGGAGTTTGAAATGGCACAATCTGATGTTTTCCACCTTGGCTTAACGAAGGCCGATCTTCAGGGTGCCACGCTGGCGATCGTGCCCGGTGACCCTGAGCGCGTGAAGAAAATTGCGGCTCTGATGGATAACCCGGTCCATCTGGCTTCACACCGTGAATTCACTACTTGGCGTGCAGAGCTCTCCGGCAAGCCGGTGATCGTCTGTTCGACCGGAATTGGCGGCCCATCCACCTCAATTGCCGTGGAAGAGCTGGCGCAGTTAGGTGTGCGCACGTTCCTGCGAGTGGGAACCACCGGCGCGATTCAGCCCAATATCAATGTAGGGGATGTGCTGGTGACGACGGCTTCCGTGCGTCTTGATGGTGCCAGCCTGCATTTTGCTCCGCTGGAATATCCGGCCGTCGCTGACTTTGCCTGCACCATCGCGTTGGTTGCCGCAGCGGAAGCTGCCGGAGCCACAACGCATATCGGCGTAACCGCCTCTTCCGACACCTTCTACCCGGGTCAGGAGCGTTACGATACCTATTCCGGACGTGTTGTCAGCCGCTTCCAGGGCTCAATGAAAGAGTGGCAGCAGATGGGCGTGCTGAACTATGAAATGGAATCGGCTACGTTGCTGACCATGTGTGCCAGCCAGGGACTGCGGGCCGGTATGGTTGCCGGTGTGATCGTCAACCGTACCCAGCAGGAAATTCCTGACGCGGAAACCATGAAGCGGACCGAAAGCGATGCGGTGAAAATCGTTGTTGAGGCTGCTCGCCGCCTGCTCTAATCGTCAAAATAATTGGGCTGCGGCACCTGCCGCAGCCATGAAATTCCTGCAACAAAACCCACGCTTTTTCGAGCCGTTACCCAGTTCGCATTTAAATCGCCATACATCCTTCTTCCTCGCGCTTTTTATCTGGACATTCATACAGTGTGCCTCTATTTTTCCCCTGTTGTCGTTGATGAGAGGGGAAGCAGAGTGGATGCAACAATCAGTTACGCCGCCGTCATTGGTCTGGCGGGAATGCTGGCAGGGTGGATATTTGCCTGGTTTCTCGGTCAGCAGCGATTTGCTAAGCAGGAAACCGAGCGGCAGCTGCTGGTACAAGCCGCGGAGCAGAGTCAGACAGAACGTCAGCGCCTGCAGCAGCAGCTGGAGCAGCAGGCTGTGATGCAAAGACAGAATGAGCAGGAGTTACGACAGCTGCACGGTAATCTCGCCGCCGCGCAGGAAAAACTGCATCAGTTCGATCACTGGAGGGGAGAAGCGGAACAGCTATCACGTGAACTGCGCACGCAGCTGGAGATTAACAGCGCGCAGGAAGCTGAACTGCGTGAAGTTACCATCCGTCTGGAAGAAACGCGGATGGCCGCGGAAGAAAAACAACGGCTGCTGGTCAACAGCGAGCAGCGGCTTAACTCGCAGTTTGAAAACCTGGCCAATCGCATCTTTGAAAATAGCGGACGCCGCGTGGATGAGCAGAATCGTCAGAGCCTGCATGGCCTGATAACCCCGCTGCGTGAACAGTTGGAAGGATTTCGCCGCCAGGTGCAGGAAGGTTTTGGCCAGGAAGCGCGCGAGCGCCATACGCTTTCCCATGAGATACGTAACCTGCAGCAGCTCAATGCTCGTATGGCGCAGGAGGCGCTCAACCTGACGAAGGCGCTGAAGGGTGACAATAAAACCCAGGGTAACTGGGGAGAGGTGGTGCTGAGCCGCGTGTTGGAGGCATCAGGATTGCGGGAAGGGCATGAGTATGAAACTCAGGTGAACATCCAACTGGAGCAGAATGGCCGCATGCAGCCGGACGTCATTGTGCGTCTGCCCCAGGGTAAAGACGTAGTGATTGATGCCAAAATGACGCTGGTGGCCTACGAGCGTTACTTCAACAGTGAAGATGAGCTGCAGCGTGAAGCCGCTATCAGCGAGCATATTGCGGCGATCCGCGGCCATCTTCGCTTACTCAGCCGAAAAGATTATCAACAATTGCCGGGTTTACGCTCGCTGGATTATGTGTTGATGTTTATCCCGATTGAACCGGCCTTTTTACTGGCAATCGACCGCCAGCCAGAGTTGATTAGTGAAGCCCTGAACCAGAACATTATGCTGGTCAGTCCGACCACGCTGCTGGTTGCCTTGCGGACGATTAACAATCTGTGGCGTTATGAACACCAGAGCCGCCACGCCCAACGCATCGCCGACCGTGCCGGGCGGCTGTATGACAAAATGCGGCTGTTTGTTGATGACATGACCAGTATCGGGCAGAACCTTGACAAGGCTCAGGACAGTTACCGCCAGGCGATGAAAAAACTGTCAGAAGGGCGGGGCAATCTGATTGCGCAAACGGAAGGATTCCGTCAGATGGGAGTGGAGGTGAAGCGCCCCATTAACCCCCTCCTGGCCGGGCAGGCGGTATCTGAGGGCGATGATGAAAATACGGAGCAGGACGACAATCAGGAACTGCGGGTTGAAGCTGGCGATCCAGATGTTTACGCTACGCGCGGGCAGCGTCAAATCAATGAATAAGCGAGCGGCATGTGCCTGGCCTGCCTGACTCTGGTACACTTGGCAAATATTTGATTGTAGAGCAGGCAAAACAAATGGCAGATGAATCAAAGGACACTACCCACTTCGGTTACCGCACCGTTGCGAAAAGCGACAAAGCCGACATGGTTGCTGATGTTTTCCACTCCGTTGCGGCCAAATACGATCTGATGAATGATCTGATGTCATTCGGTATTCACCGCATCTGGAAGCGTTTTACCATTGACAGCAGCGGCGTGCGCCGCGGGCAGCGCGTGCTGGATTTAGCTGGCGGTACAGGCGATCTGACGGCGAAGTTTTCTCGTCTGGTTGGCGAAACGGGCGAGGTCGTGCTGGCCGATATCAACAGCTCAATGCTGAAAGTCGGCCGCGAAAAGCTGCGCAATAAAGGCATTATTGGTAACGTTAATTATGTTCAGGCCAATGCAGAAGCCCTGCCGTTCCCGGACAACTATTTTGACTGTATTACCATCGCTTTTGGCCTGCGTAATGTGACGGAAAAAGAGAAGGCACTGGCATCAATGTTCCGCGTCCTTAAGCCGGGTGGACGCCTGCTGGTCCTGGAGTTTTCCAAACCGGTGTTGGAGCCGCTGAGCAAAGCTTATGATGCCTACTCTTTCCACATTTTACCGCGCATCGGTGAAATGGTGGCGAAAGATGCCGGCAGCTATCGCTATCTGGCAGAATCCATCCGCATGCATCCCGACCAGGAAACGCTTAAGCAGATGATGATGGATGTCGGCTTCGAAAACACCACGTATCACAATCTCACGGGCGGCATCGTTGCCTTGCACCGCGGATTTAAGTTCTGATCGGGAAAGCGAATGACTTTAACGCCGTTGTTAACTGCCAGTCTGGAGACCGCGCTTAACCAGATTCTGTATCGCGATCGTGGCCTGAAAGCGGCGCGTCAACGCCTGAGTGGTAGAAGCCTTGCTATAGAACTGGCTGAACTGAAGCAGTCCGTGACCTTTATCTTCAGCGATCGTCAGGTCGATGTGATAGGTGACTGGGCTGATAAGCCCGATTGCACGGTGAAAACTCGCCTGGCTACGTTGCCGAAGCTTCGCGATCGTCAGCAGCTGACTGCGCTCATCCGCAGCGGAGAACTGGAAGTTGAAGGCGATCTGCAGCTGGTTCAGCAGTTTTCTGCGCTGATGGATCTGGCCGAGCTGGACCCGGCAGAGTACCTCGCCCCGTGGATTGGCGATATCGCCGCTCAGGGGATTTCGCAGTTTGCCCGCCGTGGTTTTCAGGCCGTTCGCCGTGATGTGCAGCGTAAACAAAGCTATCTGGCGCAAACGCTGACCGAAGAGTGGCGAGTTGCCCCGGGTGCGCTCGAGCTGGCATGGTTTGCTGAAGAAGTTGACGCGCTTTCGGCCTCTTTCGAAGCGCTGGAAGCACGCCTGCGCAAACGGGAGGCTAAATGAGTTTCGGAGAGTTACGCCGCCTGTATTTGATCATTCGCGTGTTTCTTACTTATGGCTTAGATGAACTAATCCCGAAGATGCGCATTACCCTGCCGCTGCGGCTATGGCGAAAATGCCTGTTTTGGCTCCCGAATCGCCATAAGAATTTGCCGTTGGGCGAGCGTCTTCGCCTGGCGCTGGAGCAGCTCGGCCCGGTATGGATTAAGTTTGGGCAGATGATGTCTACGCGGCGCGATCTGTTCCCCCGACAGATAGCCGATCAGCTGGCGATGTTGCAGGATCGCGTTGCGCCGTTTGACGGAGCTAAAGCTCTGAAGCTGATCGAGCAGTCGTTAGGCGCACCAATTTCCAGTCAGTTTGATGATTTTGATATCACCCCACTGGCATCAGCATCCATTGCTCAGGTGCATACGGCGACGCTTAAAGAGAATGGTAAAGCGATCGTTATCAAGGTGATTCGCCCCGATATCCTGCCGGTTATTAAAGCGGATATGAAGCTGATTAAGCGTATGGCGCGCTGGGTTCCACGTTTGCTGCCGGATGGCCGTCGTTTACGACCGCAGGAAGTGGTCGCCGACTATGAGAAAACGCTGCTTGATGAGCTAAACCTGCTGCGTGAAGCAGCGAATGCCATTCAGCTGCGTCGTAACTTCGACGGCAGCAATATGCTGTATGTTCCTGAGATCTACTCAGACTATTGCAGTGAGACGATGCTGGTTATGGAGCGCATCTACGGCATCCCTATTTCGGATGTGGTAGCGCTGGAGCAGCACGGCATCAATATGAAGCTGCTTGCTGAACGCGGTGTGCAGGTGTTCTTCACCCAGGTATTCCGCGACAGTTTTTTCCATGCGGATATGCACCCGGGGAATATTTTTGTCAGCTACGAGCATCCTGAGGACCCACAGTATATCGGCATCGACTGCGGCATTGTGGGCTCACTCAACAAGGAAGATAAACGATATCTGGCCGAGAACTTTATCGCGTTCTTCAACCGCGACTATCGCAAGGTGGCAGAATTGCACGTTGATTCAGGCTGGGTTCCACCTGATACCAATGTTGAAGATTTTGAGTTTGCCATTCGTACGGTTTGTGAACCCATTTTTGAGAAACCTCTTGCGGAAATCTCATTTGGCCATGTGTTGATGAACCTGTTTAATACCGCGCGCCGTTTTAATATGGAAGTTCAGCCTCAGCTGGTATTACTGCAGAAAACGCTGCTGTATGTTGAAGGGGTAGGCAGGCAGCTTTATCCACAGCTGGATCTGTGGAAAACGGCGAAGCCGTTCCTGGAAGACTGGATCAAAGATCAAATCGGTATTCCAGCTATTGTCCGGGCATTGAAAGAAAAAGCGCCATTCTGGGCAGAAAAACTGCCGGAACTGCCGGAACTGTTTTACGACAGCTTGCGCCAGCATAAGCATTTGCAGCACAGCGTCGATCGTCTGGTCAGCGAGCTCAAGGATGAAAAAGCGAAGCAGCACCAGTCGCGCTATCTGTTCGGTGTCGGTGCTACTCTGCTGCTGAGCGGTACGGCGATTCTGCTATTTCGCCCAGACTGGGATCTGCTTTCAGCCGGATCGATTGCGGGTGGTATCGTCGCCTGGCTTCTTGGCTGGCGCAGAACAAAATGATTGTCATGAATGGTAAATAGGCAGTTTATTGCGCTGCTTCGTCAGTTTGCGCATCGTCAGCGGCAGATAAGCTGTTATATACTGCTTAACCGGCTTCAACTATTGATATCTAGAGGTAACCATGGGCATTACTCTTCCACACTTACTGATCATCGCTGTGCTGGTGGTCCTGCTGTTCGGCACGAAAAAACTGCGTTCGCTGGGCTCCGATCTCGGTTCGTCCATCAAGGGCTTTAAAAAGGCTATGAGCGATGAAGACGATAAAGCAAAATCCACGACGCACACTGAAGATGCTGATTTTAGCGCCAAACTGGCTAATCAGCAGCAGCATAGCGAAGTGAAGAAAGAAGACGTCAAAAACGACAAGGTATAAACCGTGTTCGACATAGGCTTTAGTGAACTGGTACTGGTTTTCATTATTGGTCTGGTGGTACTCGGACCGCAACGTTTACCCGTAGCGGTCAAAACCGTTGTTGGCTGGATTCGGGCATTACGTTCGCTGGCGACCAGCGTGCAGAATGAACTGGCGCAGGAGTTGAAACTGCAGGAATTGCAGGACGGCCTGAAGAAAATCGAAAAGGCCAGTATGGACAGCCTTTCCCCCGAGCTTAAGGCCTCTGTAGAGGAACTGAAGCAGACGGCAGAGTCGTTCAAGCGTTCCTACCTGGGCGACAATGAGAAGGCTGCGGATGAAGAAGCGCACACCATTCACAATCCGCTGGTGAAAAACGAGACTCCTCACGACGGTGTGACACCCTCGCAAGCCGATCATCAGGCGTCTGCACCTGCTCAGGCACCGGAGCCAGCTGGCGTTTCGACTGAACCGTCCGTGACTGCTGTCGCTGAACCAAAAGCGTCCAAGATCCCAGAGACGGAGAGCGTGGTTTCCCTGCAGAAACCAGTGGCTCCCACGGCTGCTCCTGTAGCCGCAAAATCCACACAACCGAGTGATGAACGATAAATATGGCCGTTGAAGATACCCAGCCCCTTATCAGTCATCTGATTGAATTACGTAAGCGTCTGTTAAACTGCATTATCGCCGTTCTGGTGATTTTCCTCTGTCTGATCTATTTCTCTAATGACATTTATCAGATGGTTGCTGCGCCGCTGATCGAGAAGATGCCTTCAGGTGCCAGCATGATTGCGACGGATGTGGCTTCGCCATTTCTCACGCCAATTAAGCTGACCGTAATCGTGTCTATTTTCCTCGCCGTGCCGGTTATTCTTTATCAGATCTGGGCGTTTGTTGCCCCAGCCCTTTACCGTCACGAGCGTCGGCTGGTCATGCCGCTGCTGTTTTCCAGTTCATTCCTATTCTACCTTGGAATGGCTTTCGCCTATTTTATCGTCTTCCCGTTGGCGTTTGGCTTCTTCGCAAAAACCGCGCCGCAGGGCGTACAGATTGCGACGGATATCAATAACTATCTCGACTTTGTCATGACGCTGTTTATGGCGTTTGGCGTGTCGTTTGAAGTGCCGATTGCCATCATTCTGCTCTGCTGGACAGGGGTGACCACCCCGGAAGATTTGAAGGCCAAACGCCCTTATGTACTGGTAGGCGCGTTTGTGGTGGGAATGTTACTGACACCGCCGGATATTTTCTCCCAGACGCTGTTAGCCGTTCCGATGTACTGCCTGTTCGAAGTGGGCGTGCTGGTTTCTCGTTTCTACGTTGGGCAAAAGCGTGGCGACGAAGAGGAAGAGGAAGAGGAAGAGGAAGAGCAGGATACTGAATCGCAGTAGGCTTCTGCTACCGGCTGCTCAGGCAGGACAAACACTATTTCTAACCGCCCGTCAGGGCGGTTACTGTTTGGAAGAGACTATGTTTGATATTGGTGTAAACCTGACCAGCACCCAGTTCGCTAAAGACCGTAAGCAGGTGGTGAAACGTGCGCGTGACGCCGGCGTTAACGGTATTTTGATCACCGGCACCAATGCGCTGGAGAGCCAGCAGGCGCAAAGCCTTGCGCTGCAACATCCTGACTACTGTTGGTCCACCGCGGGTGTACATCCCCATCATGCCAGTGAGTGGTCTGGTGAAACGGAGACGACCCTGCGCAGGCTGGCTGAGATGCCGCAGGTTGTTGCCATTGGCGAATGCGGTCTGGATTTTAATCGTAATTTTTCCGAGCCGGAACAGCAGGCCTATGCCTTCAATGCCCAGCTGGAGCTGGCCGCTGAACTGGCGCTGCCCGTATTTCTTCACTGCCGGGAAGCCCATGGCCGTTTTATCTCGATTCTTCAACCCTGGTTGCCTAAGCTTCCTGCGGCGGTGCTGCACTGCTTTACCGGTAATCGTCAGGAGCTGGAGGAGTGTCTAGAGCTGGGGTTATCGATTGGCATTACGGGATGGGTTTGCGACGAGCGAAGAGGGCTGGAGCTGCGTGAGCTGATGCCGCTGATCCCTGCGGATCGACTGCTGCTTGAAACCGATGCGCCCTGGCTGTTGCCAAGAGATATGCGCCCGCGTCCTGCCTCGCGTCGTAATGAACCCTGTTTCCTGCCGCATATCGTCGAGCAGGTTGCGTTGCTGCGCGGCGACGATGCTCATCAGCTGGCAGAGAAGACGGCGGAAAATGCGCGTCGGATTTTTCAGCTGTAAATAAGCGATATTAAGCGGGAGGCACCGATCGTCGGATGTCGATCGGCGCTGAACGTTTGGGGAACCGCTACAGTTTCTCGAACTGACAGTTGCCTATGCTGCGGATCACCTGCTTGTTGAGCAAATTCAGCAGCAGAATCGAGCGTGTTTCACCATCGGGCTCGGTATAGATAGCCTGCAGCCCTTCGAATGCCCCTTCGGTAATAATCACCGTATCACCCGGCTGAGCAAGACCCTCATCAAAGCCACTCAGAACAGGCTCATTTTGCAGCGCATTGATCACTTTGAGTGGCACGATTGCGGGCTGATTCCCAAAACGAACAAAATGGCTGACGCCACGGGTAGCGCTAATGGTGGTGGTGTGAATCGCCTCGGGATTGAATTCAATAAACATATAGTTGGGGAACAGGGGTTCATCGACCTGAGTTCGTTTGCCGCGCACGATTTTTTCCAGCGCAATCATTGGGCTGAAGCAATGCACGTCCTGGCGCTCAAGGTGCTCTTTCGCGCGCAGTAACTGACCTCGTTTGCAGTAAAGTAAGTACCAGGATTCCATAACGTCACTTTTAAATTATCCGACCGATAAGAATAGCAAAGTCATCTTCAGAGATATAGCGAGATTGGCGTATGGGGATCGCTGGGGACGTAAAGTTGCCAACAAAACTAACCCTCAGCGGCGAATCGGCACTATAATGGCCGACTCACTGACCATATTGATGGAAAGTCATGAAATACCACGACTTACGCGACTTCCTTTCTCTGCTTGAACAGCGTGGGGAATTAAAACGCATCAAACATGAGATCGACCCCGATCTGGAAATGACCGAAATTGCCGATCGCACGCTGCGTGCCGGCGGTCCGGCATTACTGTTCGAAAACCCGAAAGGCTACAGTATGCCAGTACTGTGCAACCTGTTTGGCACGCCGGATCGCGTTGCGATGGGGATGGGGCAGGAAGATGTGAAAGCACTGCGCGATGTTGGTCGCCTGCTGGCTTTCCTGAAGGAACCCGAGCCGCCGCGTGGTTTTCGTGATTTCTTCGATAAAATGCCGCAGTGGAAGCAGGTGCTGAACATGCCGACCAAACGGCTGCGTAATGCCCCATGCCAGCAGCAGATCTGGCAGGGCGACGAAGTTGATTTAAGTCGGATTCCGGTGATGAAATGCTGGCCGGATGATGCAGCACCGCTGGTAACCTGGGGGCTGACCGTGACGCGAGGCCCGCTAAAAGAGCGCCAGAATCTCGGCATCTATCGCCAGCAGGTTATCGGTAAGAACAAGCTGATTATGCGCTGGCTTTCCCACCGCGGCGGTGCGCTTGATTTTCAGGAATGGTGCCAGCAGCATCCCGGCGAACGCTTCCCGGTATCCGTTGCGCTGGGTGCCGATCCGGCGACCATTCTTGGAGCCGTTACGCCGGTACCGGATACGCTGTCCGAATATGCTTTTGCCGGCCTGCTGCGCGGAACGAAAACCGAAGTTGTGAAGTGTATTTCTAACGATTTAGAAGTGCCTGCCAGCGCTGAAATTGTGCTGGAAGGGTATATTGAACCGGGGGAAATGGCACCAGAAGGGCCATACGGCGATCACACTGGTTACTATAATGAAGTAGATAGCTTCCCGGTCTTTACCATTACCCATATAACCCAGCGGCAGGATGCAATTTATCATTCAACCTATACCGGACGGCCACCAGATGAGCCTGCTGTACTGGGTGTGGCGTTGAATGAAGTCTTTGTACCGATTCTGCAAAAGCAGTTCCCGGAAATTGTCGACTTCTATTTGCCGCCGGAAGGCTGCTCGTACCGCCTGGCCGTGGTAACCATCAAAAAACAGTACGCCGGGCACGCAAAACGCGTGATGATGGGCGTATGGTCATTCCTGCGACAGTTCATGTACACCAAATTTGTTATCGTATGCGATGACGATGTGAACGCACGCGACTGGAACGATGTTATTTGGGCGATCACTACACGTATGGATCCCGCCCGTGATACCGTACTGGTAGAAAACACGCCGATCGATTACCTTGATTTCGCATCACCGGTTTCCGGGCTGGGGTCCAAAATGGGTCTTGATGCCACGAATAAATGGCCTGGTGAAACGCAGCGTGAATGGGGAACGCCGATCCGCAAAGATCCTGCCGTTACCGCCCGCATTGATGCAATTTGGGATGAGTTAGGCATCTTGAGTGATACACCGGCGCGTTGATGCACCGGTGGTCAAATGATAATGACGACCCGACAGAGGGACCGCATGACAACCTTAAGCTGTAAAGTGACCTCGGTAGAGGCGATTACCGATACCGTGTACCGCGTCCGTATGATCCCGGAAGCTGATTTCAGTTTCCGCGCAGGGCAATATTTGATGGTGGTGATGGACGAGCGTGATAAGCGCCCGTTCTCTCTGGCTTCTACGCCGATGGAAAAAGACATCATTGAGCTGCATATCGGCGCATCCGAGCTGAACCTCTATGCGATGGCGGTGATGGAACGTATCCAGCAGCAGCGCCAGATTACCGTTGATATTCCGCACGGTGAGGCGTGGCTTCGTGAAGAGGGCGATCGTCCGCTGGTGCTGATTGCCGGTGGTACGGGTTTCTCCTACGCGCGCTCTATTCTTCTGACGGCGTTATCGCAGCAGCCCGATCGTCATATCGCCATTTACTGGGGCGGACGTGAGCTGAAACACCTGTACGATCTCGATGAGCTGAACGCGCTGGCGATTAAGCATCCGAATCTGAAAGTGGTGCCGGTTGTTGAGCAGACGGAAGAGGGCTTTACCGGACGTACGGGTACCGTACTGACCGCCGTGATGCAGGACTACGGCAGCCTGGCCGATCACGATATCTATATTGCTGGCCGTTTTGAGATGGCGAAGATTGCCCGTGAACGTTTCTGTGCCGAGCGTGGCGCTCAGGAAGCGCGCATGTTTGGCGATGCGTTTGCTTTCTTCTGATGCAAGAGGGCAGTGAACCTGCCCTGTTCATCCTTAGCGTAAAAAACCCGCCCCTGACAGGCGGGAAATTGAACAGTGAAACTTCCAGACTAACGTATCAGACCCTTTCAAATACCGTTGCGATCCCCTGACCCAGCCCGATACACATGGTCGCCAGACCAAACTGTTTATCATGGCGTTCCAGCAGATTTAGCAGTGTTGTACTGATTCTCGCACCCGAGCAGCCAAGCGGGTGGCCCAGCGCAATGGCTCCGCCGTTAAGATTCACCTTGTCATCCAGCTTATCCAGCAGTCCCAGGTCTTTAATGCACGGCAGGGTTTGTGCGGCAAAGGCTTCGTTTAGCTCAAAGATATCAATGTCGTTGATGCTCAGCCCGGCACGTTTCAATGCCAGCTGCGATGCTGGCACCGGGCCATAGCCCATAATTGACGGATCGCAGCCAACCACAGCCATAGAACGAATGCGTGCTCTTGGTTTCAGGCCCAGTTCTGCACTGCGTGACTCACTCATTACCAGCATGGCAGCGGCGCCATCCGACAGCGCCGAAGAGCTGCCTGCGGTGACGGTACCGTTAACCGGATCGAATGCCGGGCGCAGGGCTGCCAGACTTTCAACCGTGGTATCCGGGCGAATAACCTCATCAAAGTCATAGCGTTTGAGAACGCCATCGGTATCGTGGCCGGAGACCGCGACAATCTCATTGTTGAAATGGCCTGCCTGGGTGGCTGCCCAGGCGCGCTGATGAGAGCGTGCGGCAAACTGGTCCTGCATTTCACGCCCGATCCCGTGCAGGCGTGCCAGCATCTCGGCCGTCAGGCCCATCATACCGGCGGCTTTGGCCACGCTTCGGCTCAGGCCCGGATGGAAGTCTACGCCATGGCTCATTGGCACATGGCCCATATGCTCGACGCCGCCAATCAGGCAGGATGATGCATCACCAACCATGATGGCCCTTGCTGCATCGTGCAGCGCCTGCATGGACGAACCGCAAAGCCGGTTGACGGTGGTTGCGGGTACGCGGTGCGGGATTTCCGCCAGCAGCGCCGCATTACGGGCGATGTTAAATCCCTGTTCCAGCGTTTGCTGCACGCAGCCCCAGTAGATATCATCCAGTGATGCAGCATCCAGTGCCGGATTACGGCTTAACAGACTGCGCATCAGATGCGCTGAAAGATCCTCTGCACGTACATGGCGGAAGGCTCCGCCTTTTGAGCGGCCCATTGGCGTGCGGATGGCATCAACAATAACAACTTTTTCCATTTTCTTTTCCTCACGCCGTTTTCAGGATTGCGTCACTCAGCGGTGCCGCCAGGGGATACCAGGTTTCCGCGTTATTGGCTTTCTCACGCAGCATTTCCGGGATTTCATACAGCGCCCCCAGATTAATAAAAGGTTCAGCCTGTGCGACAAAGCGATCGCTGCCCAGCGTATCCAGGTAACGGAAAACACCACCGTGGAACGGCGGGAAACCCAGTCCGTAGACCAGCGCCATATCGGCTTCTGCCGGTGAAGCGATAACACCTTCTTCCAGACAGCGCACAACTTCGTTGATCATCGGGATCATCATGCGTGAAACAATCTCGCTATCACTGAACTCACGCTTTGGTTGGCAAACTTCCTGAAGAATAGCGTCGGTCGCGATATCGCTGACTTTTTTTGCTTTGCCTTTGCTGTCCGTTTCCCAGCGCCAGAAGCCAAGCTGGTTTTTCTGCCCGAAGCGTCCGGCATCAAACAGGACATCAATCGCATCGCGATAGTTTTTACTCATGCGCTGCGGGAAACCCGCCGCCATTACGCTTTGTGCGTGATGGGCGGTATCAATGCCCACGACATCCAGCAGCCACGACGGGCCCATCGGCCAGCCAAACTGCTTTTCCATCACTTTATCGATCTGACGAAAATCAGCGCCGTCGCGCAGCAGCTGGCTGAAGCCGGCGAAATAGGGGAAGAGTACGCGGTTAACAAAGAAGCCCGGGCAATCGTTCACCACGATGGGCGTTTTACCCATTTTACTGGCCCATGCCACCACGCTGGCAATCGTGCTGTCGGCAGTCTTTTCGCCGCGAATAACCTCGACCAGCGGCATACGCGGCACCGGGTTAAAGAAATGCATACCACAGAAGTTTTCCGGGCGCGTTAGCGCCTTCGCCAGCTGGCCGATAGGAATAGTCGAAGTATTAGATGCCAGGATGGCATCTGGACGAATCTGTTGTTCTGTTTCAGCCAGCACGGCGGCTTTCACTTTGGGATTTTCGACAACCGCTTCAACGACGATATCAACGCGATCGAAACCCGCGTAATGCAGCGTCGGCTGGATGGTGCCGATGACACTGGCCAGCTTCAGACCATCAATTTTCCCTCGCGCCAGCTGTTTATTAAGCAGCTTCGCGGCTTCACTCATGCCGGTATGCAGGGATTTCTCGCTGATATCCTTCATGATGATCGGTACGCCTTTCCACGCGGACTGGTAAGCAATACCGCCCCCCATAATTCCGGCGCCCAGCACGGCGGCCTGTTTGGGCGTGTCGGTGTCACGGGTCAGTTTTTTGGCTTTGGCTTTTATCGCCTGATCGTTGAGGAAGATACCCACCAGGGCCCGCGCTTCATTAGATCGCGCCAGCGGTACGAACGCAGCGGTTTCCAGCTTCAATGCGTCGTCGCGGTCCAGAGTGGCAGCGGCTTCAATGGTTTTGACCGCGGTTATCGGTGCGGGATAGTGCTTACCGGCGGTTTGCATCACCATGGCTTTGGCGGTGGTAAAACTCATGGCCGCTTCAATTTTACTCAGCTTCAGCGGTTCAAGCTTCGGCTGGCGACGCTCGCGCCATGGCTGTTTATTGGCGATGGCTTCTTTCAATACGTTCAGCGAGGCTGCAGCCAGTTTTTCTTCCTTAACGACCGCATCAACCAGGCCTACTTTGAGCGCCTGACCCGCGTCGATATCTTTTCCGGCGGCGATGATTTCCAGCGCACTGTCGGCCCCCAACAGGCGCGGCAGGCGTACCGAGCCGCCAAAGCCAGGCATAATCCCTAATTTCGTTTCCGGCAGGCCGATGCGTGTATTCTCGGTAGCGATGCGGAAATCCGTCGCCAGTACACACTCGCAGCCACCGCCCAGCGCATAGCCATTAATGGCGGAGACGGTAGGGACCGGTAAATCCTCCAGCCGGTTGAAAATGCCGTTGGCAAAAGCCAGCCATTCCGCCAGCTGTTCAGCCGGTACGGTGAACAGCGAGAGGAATTCGGTAATATCTGCCCCAACGATAAAGGCGGGTTTTGCAGAGCTGAGCAGTACGCCACGTAGCTGTGGCAGCTGTTCCAGCACTGCAATCGCCTCTCCCAGACTGGCCACGGTCCGGGTATCCAGTTTATTGACTGAGCCTGGGGCATTGAAAACCAGTTCGGCTATGCCATCTTCCAGCCAGTAGAGGGAAAGCGTTTCGCCTTGGTAGAGCATGTCTGTCTCCTGAGCTGCGGTAAAAGGATCTGGTCATACCAGATGATCGTGAGTGTGGAATCTATGTTAATTATTTGCAAATGAGAGTTTGCTAATTTGCAAACAAGATCACAGCTGAGGCAAAACGGCACGGCCAGACAGGCTGTGGTAAGATGCGGACAATTTGATCATCACGGAGACAGGGCAATGGAATCACTGGTAACGCTTTATCAGGATCATGTGAAAACGCTGCAGCAGCGTGCGCAGCAGGTACTGGCGCGCCACAATCTTGATGCAATGCTGATTCATTCTGGGGAACTACTGACGGTGTTCCTCGACGATCACAGCTATCCGTTTAAGGTTAATCCTCAGTTCAAAGCCTGGGTGCCGGTCACGCAGGTCCCCAACTGCTGGCTGTGGATCGATGGCGTCAATAAACCGAAACTGTGGTTCTACTCTCCGGTGGACTACTGGCATAACGTAGAGCCGCTGCCACAGAGTTTCTGGACTGATGAAATTGAAATTATTGCCCTGAAAAATGCCGATGATATTGCGCAGCTACTGCCTTCAGCGCGCAACAATGTCGCGTATATTGGCCCGGTTGCCGCGCGCGCTGCGCAGCTGGGATTCAGCACTGAGTCGATTAATCCGGCGGGCGTGCTGAATTATCTGCATTACCATCGCTCCTATAAGACCAGCTACGAACTTTACTGTATGCGCCAGGCGCAGAAGATTGCCGTCAGCGGCCATCGTGCAGCGAAAGAAGCTTTCCTGTCAGGTATGAGCGAGTTCGACATTAATATCGCCTATCTTAGCGCGACCGGGCACCGTGATACGGATGTTCCCTATGACAACATCATTGCACTCAATGAGCATGCTGCAGTGCTGCACTACACTAAACTGCAGCATCAGGTACCGGAACATCGGCGCAGTTTCCTGATCGACGCGGGGGCGGAATATCAGGGCTATGCGGCAGATTTGACCCGCACCTATGCGGCGAGTGAAAGCAGCGAGTATGCGCAGCTGATTAAAGATATGAATGCTGAGGAGCTGGCGCTTATTGCCACGATGAAAGCCGGTGTGCGCTATACCGAATATCATCAGCAGATGCATTTCCGCCTTGCCGGCCTGTTGCTTAAACATCAGCTGGTAAAAGGGATCAGCGCCGAGGCAATGGTTAAAGAAGATATCACCGGGCCGTTTATGCCTCACGGTGTGGGCCATCCGCTGGGATTACAGGTGCATGACGTCGCTGGATTTATGCAGGATGACAGCGGTACTCACATGGCGGCACCTGCGCAGTATCCTTACCTGCGCTGCACGCGTATCCTGGAACCGGGCATGGTACTCACGATTGAACCCGGGATTTATTTCATCGACTCGTTACTGGAGCCCTGGCGCAGCGGTAAGTTCAGCCAGCATTTCGACTGGGATAAAATTGACGCGCTGAAGCCTTATGGCGGTATCCGTATTGAGGATAACGTCGTGATTCATGCGAATCGGGTGGAAAATATGACCCGCGACCTGCATCTTTCCTGATGGAGGCTTGGGAAGTTCCTGCTGAGTCTTGCAGCTACAGCGAGGAAATTAAGAAAAGCCGCTTTATTACCCTGCTGGCGCATACGGACGGGGTTGAAGTGGCTCGGGCTTTCGTCCAGCAGATTAAGCAGGAGCATCCAACGGCCCGGCATCACTGCTGGGCATGGGTGGCCGGTGCACCGGATGATTCGCAAAAGCTGGGGTTTTCCGATGATGGCGAACCCTCTGGCACTGCCGGAAAGCCGATGCTGGCCCAGCTGATGGGTAACAATATTGGTGAGATTACTGCCGTCGTAGTGCGCTATTATGGCGGTATCCAGCTTGGGACGGGGGGGCTGGTTAAAGCTTACGGCGGTGGGGTGCAGCAGGCGCTGCGTCTGTTAACCCGCAAAATAAAAGTCCCGATGCTGAATTTCCTGCTGGTCTGCGACTATGCGCAGCTGGGGGATATTGAACGAATGATTGCTCGCTTTGACGGACTGCTGCTGAATAGCGAGTTTCTGCAAAATATTACGCTTACTCTGGCGTTACCTCATGCTCAGGTTGCAGATTTCTCTAAGAATCTGTCGGACTTCAGCCGGGGCTTACTACATCTGGTCCCGCTCAAATAACTTTTACGTCAGGAAAGGAACGGCAGAATGCATTTTCGTGCCATTACCCGCATAGTGGGTGTACTGGTCATTTTATTCTCAGGCACGATGATTGTGCCGGGGCTGGTGGCTTTAATTTACCGTGACGGGGCCGGACGTGCATTTACGCAGACGTTCTTTATGGCACTGATGATCGGCACCCTGCTGTGGTGGCCAAACCGCAAACAGAAAAGCGAGCTTAAACCACGAGAAGGATTCCTGATCGTCGTACTGTTCTGGACCGTACTGGGTAGCGTAGGGGCAATGCCCTTTATTTTTGCCGAACAGCCTAACCTTTCCATCACTGATGCGTTTTTCGAATCCTTTTCCGGCCTGACGACAACGGGTGCGACGACGCTGGTGGGGCTGGATTCACTGCCTAAGGCGATTCTGTTTTATCGGCAAATGCTGCAGTGGCTCGGCGGTATGGGGATCATTGTTCTTGCCGTGGCTATTTTGCCTATCCTTGGTGTTGGTGGGATGCAGCTGTATCGTGCAGAAATGCCCGGCCCGCTGAAAGATAATAAAATGCGCCCGCGTATTGCGGAGACGGCCAAAACGCTGTGGCTGATCTACGTATTGCTCACCGTTGCCTGTGCCGTTTCATTATGGGTCGCCGGGATGCCGCTGTTTGATGCGATAGGCCACAGCTTTGCCACGATCGCGATTGGCGGATTCTCCACGCACGATGCCAGCGTTGGCTATTTTAACAGCCCAACCATCAACACGATTATCGCCATCTTCTTGCTGATCTCCGGTTGTAACTACGGTCTGCATTTCTCTTTATTAAGTGGCCGCAGTCTGCGGGTCTACTGGCGCGATCCCGAATTTCGTATGTTTATTGGTGTACAGTTAACGCTCGTCATTATTTGTACGATCGTTTTGTGGTTCCATGGGGTTTATAAAAGCGGGATGCAGACGCTGAATCAGGCGTTCTTCCAGGTTGTCTCTATGGCGACAACCGCCGGATTTACGACCGACAGTATCGCCCACTGGCCGCTATTCCTGCCCGTACTGCTTCTTTGTTCTGCCTTTATTGGCGGTTGTGCGGGTTCAACGGGCGGCGGGCTGAAGGTTATTCGTATTCTGCTGCTGTTTAAGCAGGGCTCACGTGAGTTGAAAAGGTTGGTGCACCCTAATGCGGTTTATACCATCAAACTCGGTAACCGCGCGCTGCCGGAGCGTATTCTGGAAGCCGTCTGGGGGTTTTTCTCAGCCTATGCGCTGGTGTTTATTCTCAGTATGTTGGCGATCATCGCAACCGGGGTTGATGACTTCTCCGCCTTTGCAGCCGTAACTGCAACGTTGAACAACCTCGGCCCGGGGCTGGGCGTTGTGGCTGATAATTTCACCTCAATGAATGATACCGCCAAATGGATACTGATTTTGACGATGCTATTTGGGCGTCTTGAAGTCTTTACGTTGTTAGTTCTTTTTACGCCGACCTTCTGGCGTGAGTAAGTGAGAGTGTAATCATGAAAGCGCTAGTTCTATTTTCCAGCCGTGATGGTCAGACCCGCGAAATCGCCTCCTATATAGCAAACTTACTGAATAAGGAGAGGGAGTGCGATGTTTTCAATATTCATCACGTTGGTGAGATTGACTGGACACAGTACGATCGGGTGTTGATAGGTGCATCCATTCGCTATGGGCATTTCCATCCGCAGGTGGCGAAGTTTGTGAAAAAACACCTTCATTCTTTGCAACAGCGCCAGAGTGGTTTTTTCTCCGTAAATCTGACTGCACGAAAAGCAGAGAAGCGTACGCCGCAGACCAACGCTTATACACGTAAGTTCCTTATCCAGTCGCCATGGGAACCTGACTGCTGCGCGGTGTTTGCAGGCGCGCTGCGATATCCCCGCTATGGGCTGTTCGATCGCTTCATGATTCAGCTGATTATGCGCATGACTGGCGGCGAAACGGATTCAAGTAAAGAAGTGGAGTACACAGACTGGCAGCAGGTGGCCCGTTTTGCCCATGAATTTGCTGTATTACCAGGCAAACTGTAGTAAAAAACCGCGGTTCGTTGAAAAAAAGCTCGCTCGGTAATTTTTTTGCAATAAAGACTTGTCAGCCGTCGAGAACTGCCTATAATGCGCAACCACTGAGACGGCACAACGACTGACAGGTCAGCCACTCAGGAGGTTCGGGAAGTTGTCTGAACCGCCGGAAAAAAACTTCTCAAAAAGAAGTTGACTCCGAAGGAGGAAGGCGTAATATACGCCACCTCGCAGCAGTACGCTCCGGCGACTTGCTGCACTG
>NZ_JACVTS010000027.1:0-83547 GCF_016624545.1 Erwinia sp. S38
CGCCCCAACCGCCACCGCCGCCGCCGCCGCCCGGAGGAGGGAACAGGCATCCACTGAGCGCTGCCACCAGCGCGACGATACTCGCCGCCTTAAGAATACGAATCATGATAAAACCTCACGGGTCACAATATGAGGATGCCCTCCTCATTTCTCCGGCGATAGTAAGCGCCGCCTGAACCGCTCACAATGCAGAATAATCCGGTTAGCGGCGCTTTTTACTCGCCGTAACCGCGCTTAACGATTTCCTGTTAATTTCTGCGCACAACCCTGCCCTGGACACACGAGCTATTCGCTTTCACCAGATTTAATTGCCGCGATCCACCTCGCATTCCCTGGGATTTTCACTTTACAACAACATCGATTCGCGACAATGTGAGCGCATAACATTGATGAGGTTTTGACCATGTCCGATCGCAATCCGCTTTCTCTACAGCAGCTGGTATCTCTCCGTTACTGGGAGAACCCTGCCGTCACCCAGATCAACCGCTTACCCAGTCATCCTCCTTTCGCCAGCTGGCGCAACAGCGAATCCGCGCGACAGGATCTCCCCAGCCCATCGATCCAGTCGCTGAGCGGTGAGTGGAAATTTAGCTACTTTGACCGGCCGGAAGCGGTTCCGGATAGCTGGATCGCAGACGACCTCGATTCAGCCGATCGCGCCACCGTGCCGTCAAACTGGCAGCTTTCCGGTTACGATGCACCAATTTATACGAATGTGCAGTATCCAATCCCGGTCGATCCGCCGCGCGTTCCTGCGGAAAACCCGACAGGTTGTTACTCGCTCACATTCGATTGTTCTGCCGACTGGCTGCGAAGCGGACAAACGCGGATTATCTTCGACGGCGTGAACTCCGCCTTCTATCTGTGGTGCAACGGTACGTTTGTCGGTTATTCACAGGACAGCCGATTACCCGCCGAATTCGACCTCAGCGCCGTTCTGCAAAGTGGCGCAAACCGGATTGCGGTGATGGTGCTGCGCTGGTGCGACGGCAGCTATCTGGAAGATCAGGATATGTGGCGGATGAGCGGCATTTTCCGCGACGTCAGCCTGCTGCATAAGCCCTCGGTTCGCCTGCAGGATGTTCAGATCGAAACCCGCCTGAGCGCAGAGTTTCACAGCGCCGACTTGCGGGTGCTGGCGGTCTGCTCGGAGCAGGATGCACGCGACCACCAGGTTGAAGTTACGCTGTGGCAGCAGGATACGCTGATTGCAGAGCACCGCCAGGCATTGGGTAGTGCCGTTATTGATGAGCGCGGCAGCTATACTGACCGTACGCTCCTCAGTATCAATGTGCCACGGCCGCTGCTGTGGAGCGCGGAAACACCGCATCTTTACCGCGCGGTGGTTACGCTGCTTAATGCCAGCGGTAACCCTCTTGAAAGTGAAGCGTATGACGTCGGTTTCCGTCAGATCGCGGTAGAAGGCGGGCTGCTGAAGCTTAACGGCAAGCCACTGCTGATCCGCGGAACTAACCGCCATGAGCATCATCCGGATCGCGGGCAGGTGATGGATGAGGAAACAATGATCCGCGACATCACACTGATGAAGCAGCACAATTTCAATGCCGTACGCTGCTCGCACTATCCTAATCACGCCCTGTGGTATCGCCTGTGCGATCGCTTCGGCCTGTATGTGGTTGATGAAGCCAATATTGAAACCCACGGTATGCAGCCGATGAATCGCCTGTCTGACGATCCGCAGTGGTTCAATGCCTTCAGCGAGCGCGTCACGCGTATGGTGCAACGCGATCGCAACCACGCCTGCATTATTATCTGGTCACTCGGTAACGAATCCGGCCACGGCAGCACGCACGATGCGCTTTATCGCTGGATTAAAAGCCACGATCCGAGCCGTCCGGTGCAGTATGAAGGCGGCGGTGCCAATACCGCCGCCACCGATATCATCTGCCCGATGTATGCCCGAGTGGATCAGGATCAGCCGTTTGAAGCCGTACCAAAGTGGTCGCTGAAAAAGTGGATTGGCCTGCCGGAAGAGCAGCGCCCGCTGATCCTGTGTGAATATGCCCACGCAATGGGCAACAGCCTCGGCGGATTTGACCGCTACTGGGCGGCGTTCCGCCAGTTCCCACGCCTGCAGGGTGGATTCGTCTGGGACTGGGTCGATCAGAGCCTGACCCGCCATGAGGCGGACGGTAGCAGCTGGCAGGCCTACGGCGGCGACTTCGGCGATACGCCTAACGATCGCCAGTTCTGTATGAATGGCCTGGTCTTTGCCGATCGCACACCGCACCCTTCTCTGTTTGAGGCCCAGCGCGCCCAACAGTTCTTCCAGTTTGCCGTGGAGAGCTATGCCCCGCTGACACTGCGGATTACCAGTGAATATCTGTTCCGCAGCAGCGATAACGAAACGCTGCGCTGGTCTATTGAGCACGAGGGTCAGCGGATAGGTGGAGGAGAGCAGGCTCTTGACCTGGCCGCGGAACAAAGCATCAGTCTGGTACTGGGCGATCTGCCTGCACTGGCCGGAGAACTGTGGCTGCGGGTCGAAGTGATACAGCCAGCTGCCACGGCGTGGTCACCCGCCGGGCACCGCATGGCATGGGACGGCTGGCGCCTGCCGGCTGCGCTCTCGCTGCCGCGATCCCGGCAAAATCTTGAGCGCCCCCGGCTTACCGAAACCGCACAGCTGTTCGACGTGCAGCACGGTGAGCAGCGCTGGCAGTTCAGCCGCAGTAGCGGCGAGCTGACGCAGTGGCTTCGGCGCGATAAACCGCAGCTGCTCTCCCCGCTCTCCGATCTGTTTGTGCGTGCGCCTCTGGATAATGATATTGGCATTAGTGAGGTCACCCGCGTCGATCCCCGTGCATGGGTTGAACGCTGGCGGCGGGCCGGTTACAACCAGCTTGAGCCATTACTGATTAGCCTGCAGGCGGATGAACTGAGCCACGGTGTGCAGATCGCCAGTATCCACGCCTGGCAGGCCGCGGGGGAAACGCGCTTTATCAGCCGCAAACGCTATCTGTTCGACGGTGAAGGCAAACTGCGCATCGAGGTTGAGGTGGATATTGCCGCCGGGCAGCCGGAACCGGCACGTATCGGCCTGCGCTGTCAGCTGGCGGAAGTGGCAGAGCACGCCAGCTGGCTGGGACTGGGGCCGCACGAAAACTATCCCGATCGGCGGCTGGCCGCAGAGTTCAGCCGCTGGCAGCTACCGCTGGCAGAACTCAGCACCGCCTATGTCTTCCCGGGGGAGAACGGGCTGCGGGGCGGCACCCGCGAACTGGAATACGCCGGACTCAAGGCTGAGGGAGATTTCCACTTCTCACTGAGCCGCCACAGCGTAGAACAGCTCCGCGATACATCACATCGCCACCTGCTGCGTGATGAACCGGGATGCTGGCTGATCCTTGACGGTTATCATATGGGCATAGGCGGCGACGACTCCTGGAGCCCGAGCGTTAACCCTGACTTCCTGCTGTCTGCCCGGCAGTACCGTTATCAGCTAACGCTGTCACTGGCCTGACGTTACGCCGCCTGCGGGATTGCCACGCGGGCGGCGGTAAACCCAGATCAGCTGCACGGTGTTCACCAGCACCACAACGGCCGTTGCGGCGAATACCCAGCGGAACCCGCCGACGGCTGAAATACCCGAGCCCATCAGAGGCCCAACTACGTTGCCCAGATACATAAACGACTGGTTGTAGCCAAAAATTCTGCCGGTCACCCGGTCGCTGCAATAACGCAGCAGCAGGGTCTGTACGGCAGGCATCATCGCGCCGTCGGCAAAGCCCAACAGGAAACGCAGAATACCCAGCTCAAGGGCACTGTTGGCCCACGACATGCCGATAAACAGCAGGATGGATAAGATCAGAGACGCAAAAAGGATGCGCTGCGCGCCGATGCGGTCGCCGAGTTTCCCCAGCGAAGGTGCGGACAGTAGCGCAGAGACTCCGGGGATCGCCGCAACGACACCGCTAAGAAAAGCAATATTCTGCACGTTCGGTTCAAGTTCGCGCACAAACAGCGTCAGAATCGGACTGATCGACCCGTTGCACAGCTGAATAACCAGCGTGGTAAAAAACAGGCTGATGGTCAGCTTTGGCCACGGCAGGGTACGGAAAACCATGCTGCCGCTGAGATTGTCTTCTTTCTTGACCCGAATGACGCCGCTCTCTTTAATCAGGAACAGCGTGATCAGAAAGCTTATCAACAGCAATCCTGAGGTAATGATGAATACCGCCCGCAGCCCGATCCAGTCCGCCAGCAGTCCCCCCATCAACGGCCCCATAATCACCCCGCATATTTGCGCGGTGGATACCATGCTCATTGCCCAGCCGCTGCGTTCGCGCGGTACCTGTGCCGCCACCAGCGCCATCGCGTTGGGTATATATCCCGAAGTCAGCCCCATCAACGCACGCAGTACCAGCAGTTGCCAGACGTTAGTAACAAAAGCCTGGAGCAGGATCACCACGCCCATACCGAGCGAAGCACGCAGCAGCATCAGCTTGCGCCCCTTTCGATCGGCAAGGCTTCCCCACATCGGCGACACAATCGCTGAAACCAGGAAGGTGATACTGAAAATCAGCCCGGACCACAGCGTCAGCGATGCGGGATCGGTCACACCAAGCTGCTCAACGTAGAGGGGAAGAAACGGGATTATCTGACTGATCGCCAGCCCGGTAAACAGACAGCCAAACCAGACTGAGATTAGATTAACCTTCCAGGATTCCATCGGACTGCACTTGCGGCCTTATAGCAACATCACGAGCGACAAGTGTAACAACTGTCAGCAACGGAGTGAGGGCAAATAAGGTGATGGACATCACTTCAGAATTTTCTACTAACACCAGTGGTGCTTCAGGCCTGAAAACGCAAAAAACCCGCCGAAGCGGGTTTTTTAACTTTCATCATCTCAGGCGTTAAACGCAGAGCTGATGAAAAGAGTGACTATCTTACAGTGCAGTTACGTTAGCAGCTGCTGGGCCTTTCTGGCCGTTTTCGATAGTGAACTCTACTTTCTGACCTTCTTCCAGAGTTTTGAAACCGTTGTTCTGGATTGCAGAGAAGTGTACGAAAACGTCTTTGCTGCCGTCGGTTGGGGAGATGAAGCCGAAACCTTTCTCAGCGTTGAACCATTTTACCAAACCAGTCATTTTGTTAGACATGAGTCTTTCCTTCAATTATGTAGTAAGCCACGGGGGCACAAGGTTTTTCAACAGGGGATTACTATGAGGCACTCAAGAAGGAAGTCAGGAATAAGCTGTGTAACGCTTTAACTGCAGACTGCTTTACTAAAATTGCTCGCATACGTGGGTCTGTATCAAAACCAACGGACGCATTTACGCATAACACTGCTCCGGGTTCAAGAGAAATAAAAACAAAAAAACAAAAAAACAATCAAAGCCATGATTTAGATATCAATTTAACTGCCTGTATCACGCCAGTCATTTTGTCTTCTTATCTTCATTCTGCTTTTCATGTCTCAGGTCATTTTTTGTCAACGGGATAGATCAGGGTTAATGTAGGCTTCCTTTTCAGGTCGACGATTGTGCATGACAAATGACCCAGTCTGTATTCAATGAGGATATTACAGGATGCTTGAACTGATTAAGGCCGTGGGCCTTGGCCTGGTAGTACTGCTGCCCCTGGCAAACCCACTGACGACAGTCGCCCTGTTTTTGGGGCTGGCCGGCGACATGAACTATCAGGAGCGTAACAGGCAGTCGCTTCAGGCGTCTGTTTATGTGTTTATTATTATGGCCGTTGCCTACTACGCCGGTAACGTTGTCATGGATACCTTTGGCATTTCGATTCCCGGTTTGCGTATTGCCGGGGGATTGATCGTGGCGTTTATCGGTTTCCGCATGCTCTTCCCACAGCAGGAGGCCGGACATTCCATGGAAGCCGAGCACAAACTGGATGAGATGAGCGAGCGGAAAAGCGTCAATATCGCTTTTGTTCCGCTGGCCATGCCCAGCACCGCCGGACCGGGTACGATTGCGATGATTATCTCCACCGCCTCAACTATCCATAGCGGCACCCCCTTTGCCCCCTGGATTATTACCGTTGCACCCGTACTGACCTTTTTTGCCGTCAGTCTGATTCTGTGGGCCTGCTTGCGCAGCTCCGGGGCAATTATGCGTCTGGTGGGGAAAGGCGGTATTGAAGCCATCTCACGCCTGATGGGTTTCCTGCTGGTCTGCATGGGTGTGCAGTTTATGATCAACGGTACGATTGAAGTGATTACGACCTACCACGCAGGATAAACGCACTTTCCCTTCCGGGTGGGTTCCTCCGCCCGGAATATTTTTCAGGGTGCTTAGAAATATTTCTTTCTGTTACTGGCATTCCGGCACCGCACATCTACAGTTTACAGAATCTCCGGTCATCTTTTTCAGGTAGCGGGAGAGCATGTTTCTTGCCCTACTCTCTCGTATTCACAACAACATTATGATTCCACGGAAGCCGCTCCGCGCTTCAGTGGACGCGTCTGTGGAGGTTTATCATGGCTTATCACGTTCAGGGCGCAGGCCGCGCAATTACCGACTATTTTAACAGCCCGGCTTTCCAGGCTCCCAGAGAAAGCGAACTACTGGAAGCGATCATGATGGAGTTAATGCAAAACGGGAAACCGCTCAGCAATGACGCGATTATTTCCAGCGTCATCGCCCGACTGGAAGGAGAAGCCGATGAAGCCATACTCCAGGGATACCGTAACCTGCTGACGCAGATTTTCAACGGCAACAAATAAACAGGATACGCAGCCTCAAAACGCTGAGCCGCCGCTCTGTCTGTCTGTCACAAAAAAAACCCGCACACGGCGGGTTAAAGACGAGCATTGCATATCTGGAGTGACGAGGAAGTCACGTTGTGTGCAGCAAGATACTGCCATCAGCGCGTTGCAGGATGATGACAGCTCAAACCCGCCTGCCCGTGTGGGGAATATTCCCTATACGAATGTTTACACGGCAAACGATTGTTATTCGGCATAGCGTCATTAAGATATGCGCCGAAGGCAGGCTGGAGATGGCAGATGAATAACTGGTATAACGTTCTTATTAACCGCTTTAAAAAGGTCGGTCTTTACCTGCTATTACCTCTTCTATCCCTTATTCTGATCATCCGACTGGTCGATGGTATTCGGGCTCCGTACCTGCCCGCCGATTTCGCCAGCCAGTCGTTGCATACCATTGATGGCAGAGACCTGACGCTCGCGGAACTCAGCGAAAAAAAGCCGCTGCTGGTGTTGTTTTGGGACCGCTGGTGCGCGGCCTGTCACGACACCATCCCTTTGATGATCAAACTCAACGATAAACGCACCAACGTGCTCACCGTCGCCAGCATGTCGGGAGATGACATCAGCGTTGTACGCTATCTGAATGGGCATCATTTCAATCTGCCGGTGGTCAATGACCGTAACGGCAGCCTTGCCGCTCACTGGAAGGTCACCAGCAAACCTACACTACTTGTTGTCGCAAAGGGGGAAGTGGTCAGCACCAGCAGCGGCTGGACCAGCAACACCGGTGTACTGTTGCGCCTGTGGTGGGTAAGGAAATGGCAGTACTGACTGGCCTGTGCGGCCAGCCAGAATCGATCAACCGCAGTAGACTTTAATAATGTTGCCCTGCTGATCGCCTAAGAAGTTAATGCGATTCAGATTAAAGTCCATGGTCACGGCAGAATTGTAAGGGATCGCGCGCACCGGCTTCTCGAAGCGCAGCGTTTCCAGCCCGGTAAGCGGCTTACCAACATACTGCTGCAGTTCCGATGCGCCACAGCGATCCATTTCCGGGTCAACCGGCGCATTCGCCGCCGTTTTCTGGCCAGACGACTGGCAGCCTGCCAGCGCCATCAACGCCGCAACGAACGCTATTTTTCCATAGTATTTCACTGTTCCTGCTCCTCTTTTCGCGTAGATAATCGGCAAATTGAGTTAAAGATTAACAGATTAACGCCATAATGCGCAGGTAAAAGAACGGATGATTATCCGCCATCTTTAGCCTCCCTGCGCACGCATTGTTCATAAAATATCCAGATATTAGCTATAATTTTAGGAGTTTTCCCAAAGAGGAGATTCTTATGGAACTGGCAATTTTTGTCACCTTTGCCGTCATCATGACGCTGGTCGCGGTGAGAGTCCGCTAACATCCTCCCGGCCCCGGCGCAGTTTACCGGGGCAACCGATAGCACAATCTTAGCTTACCCGGTCACAGGCTTCTCCCCACGAAACTTAACCCGCTTTGTTATGACGTACCCCAAACTCGACACTGCTCGTAACAGTTGTTAACATCGAAAAAAACCTTCCGTGACAGGTTGTTGCCATGAATACCGCTCCCGACAGAGTGTCCCAAACCCTGCTCTGCGCCGGGATGTTGATTATCTGGTACGCCATTACCCTGCTGGTAAGATATCTACCTAACCATGCCATGCTGGTCAGCAGCGGCCTGCTGATGCCGGTGCTCTGCACGCTGGAATTTGCCGTTCTGATCCCGCTCTTCCGCTGGTACAGACGTCATTACGGCGATATTCACGTCGGAAAACTCTTCCCGCGCCAGGTGATGGTATTCAGCGTGCTGCTGATTCTGCTGCTGGTCAGCCAGGCCTTTTATATGCAGCGTGAGAGCTGGACGGGCGGGCAGTTTAGCGGTAATGCAACCAGCTCTATACTGTTCGCACTGGCCGTGGTTCTGCTGGCCCCGGTCTACGAAGAGATTCTGTTTCGCGGTTATTTAATGCAGGGATTTTTACTTTGGGCTCCGCGCCAGCGGGTTGCCTGTTCGGTGCTGACCTCCCTCGCCTTCGCCGCTATCCATACGCAGTATGCCCATCTGCAAACGCTGATCGCGCTGGTTGCCCTGTCGCTTCTGCTCTGTGCCGCGCGACTGGTCTCCGGCGGTTTGAAGTTACCTATTTTCCTGCATATGCTTAATAACCTGCTTGGCGTTGCCCCCTGGCTGTGGCTGACCTTCAGCCGCTAGCGTAATCGGTTGCATACAGGACAAGGTTATAACCTTTCGACTCCTCTTATAACTTTCGCGCATATCGATAGCGAATAATCTACTATTGCTCTTATCGGTTGTTCACTTACACTCGCGAAAAAAATGTAAGGCAAGGAAACGTCATGAAATTTACAGTCCCCTCAGTTATTGCACTGGCGCTGGCGGCATCCTTTGCCGCAACGGCGGCGACCCCCGCTGACACGCTGGTCATTGCGCAGTCTATCGATGATGCCAACAGTTTCGATCCGGCAGACGGTTTTGAACTGACCTCCGTGCAGGCATTTACCAACCTTTATCAGCGTCTGGTTCAGTCCGATCCGCAGAATCCGACCGATCTGAAGCCGACGCTGGCTACCGAGTGGAAGCCCGGCAGCGATAATCGCAGTATGACCTTCACCCTGCGTGATGGCGCGACCTTCTCTTCCGGCAACCCTTTACGCCCGGAAGACGTGATTTTCTCGCTCTCCCGCGTGATTAAGCTGAACCTCGATCCCTCCTTTATTCTGGCGCAACTGGGCTGGACCAAAGATAACGTCGACTCGCATCTTAAAAAAATCGACGATAAACACGTTCAGCTGAGCTGGACGGCGGATGTCAGCCCGACCTACGTGCTGAGTCTGCTGGCGGCTCCGGTTTCATCGATCGTTGATGAGAAAACCGTATCGGCCAATGTGCAAAACGGCGACTTCGGTAATAAGTGGCTGGCCCAGCACTCTGCGGGCAGCGGCCCTTATCAAATCCGCAAATACGTGCCGCATGAAGTGGTGCTGCTCAGCGCTAACCCAAGCTCTCCGGCCGGTGCGCCTAAGCTGAAAAACGTGCTGATTAAAAACGTACCGGAACCGGCCGCTCGCCGTCTGCTGCTGGAACAGGGCGACGCCGATATCGCGCGTAACCTGGGTGCCGATCAGATCGCCTCGCTGAAAGATAAAGCTGGCGTAAAAACCCTCGCGGTGCCGATGGCCTCGCTGTACTACGTGCAGTTCAATATCGACGCCAATCCGGTGCTGAAAAACCCGGCCCTGTGGGAAGCTTCACGCTATCTGTTCGACTATAAAGGCATCGCCAACGACCTGCTGAAAGGCCAGTTCCAGGTTCACCAGTCGTTCCTGCCGGAAGGCTTCCTCGGCGCGCTGAACGATAACCCGTTCACTTACGATCCGGAAAAAGCCAAAGCGATTCTGGCGAAAGCCGGTCTGAAAAACGTCAGCTTTAAGCTGTCGGTCAGCAACCAGCCGCCGTATCTGGATATTGCGCAAGCCCTACAGGCCAGCTTTGCGAAAGGCGGCGTGAAGGTCGAGGTGCTGCCAGGGATCAGCTCAGAAGTCGCGACCCGAGTGAAAGCGCATCAGTATGAAGCCACGCTGAACGCCTGGGGCGCAGACTACTTCGATCCGAATACCAACGCCGCCGCCTTTGCCTACAACCCGGAAGACGGCAGCAAAACGCTGGCGTGGCGCTCTAACTGGCATATCCCTGAGCTGAGCAAGCAGACGCTGGCCGCCACCGCCGAAAGCGATCCGGCGAAGCGCGTTGAGCTGTACCACAAAATGCAGCGTGAAATTCAGCAGAACTCACCGTACGTCGTCGGCCTGCAGGCGCGTAACCTTGTTGCCCTGCGCGATAACCTGAAAGGCTACGTTCAGGGGATCAACCCGGACATGGTTTACTACAGCCAGGTCAGTAAATAATGGCGGCACCTGCTGCTCAGGATCGTGTACCGCGTCAAAGCGGTACACGGCTGTTCTGGCGCCGCAGCAGCGGTGCCTTCAGCGTTGTGATTTCGCTGGTGGTGACGCTGCTTGGTCTGCTGGTGTTCACCTTCGGCTTATCTCATCTTTCCCCTGTCGATCCGGTGCTGCAGATCGCTGGCGATCACGCCAGCGAATCAACCTATGCACAGGTCAGGCGCGATCTTGGACTCGACCAGCCATTGCCGATGCAGTTCTGGCACTATCTGGAACACCTGGTACGTGGCGATCTCGGCATTTCCAGTATTACCAATCAGCCGGTAGCCAGCGATTTGCTGCGCACCTTCCCGGCCACCATTGAACTTGCAACCTGTGCGATGATCTTCGGCGCTATTTTCGGCATTTCTCTTGCGCTGCTGGCGGCGTGGAAGCCGGGTAGCCTGCTGGATAACGTCGCGCGGCTGATCTCCCTGCTGGGCTATTCAGTACCGGTGTTCTGGCTTGGATTACTGGGCCTGCTGCTGTTCTATGCGGTACTGCACTGGTCGGCAGGGCCGGGGCGGCTGGATGATATCTGGATTTACACCCTGGAACCGAAAACCGGGCTGGTGCTGATCGACAGCCTGCTCTCCGGCGACCCGGAAATGTTCCGCAACGCCATCGCCCACCTGTGGTTACCGGTGGTGGTGCTGGGGCTGCTGTCGATGGCGACCATTACCCGTCTGCTGCGCGCTGCGCTGCTGGAAGAGAACAGCAAAGAGTACGTGACGCTGGCGCGGGCAAAAGGTGCCAGCCGGGGACGCATCCTGCTGCTGCACATTTTCCCTAACGTGCGGGGAACACTGATTACCGTGCTGGCGCTCTCCTACGCCACGCTGCTGGAAGGCTCGGTGCTGACTGAAACCGTCTTTGCCTGGCCCGGCGTAGGGCGCTACATGACCACCGCGCTGTTCGCCTCCGATACGCCCGCGATCCTCGGCTCGACCCTGCTGATTGGCGGCTGCTTTATCGTCATCAACGCGCTGGCTGATGCGCTCACCTACCTGACCGACCCGAGGACACGATGACGCAGGCTCTTGATTCTGAAACGGTAAAACCGTTTAAAAAACGGCGAAATATCACCCTGACCATTGGCCTGACGCTGGTCGGGATACTGATTTTTGCCGCCCTGTTCGCACCGCTGCTGGCACCTTTCGATCCGAACGCGCAGGAAATGGCGGTGCGCCTGATGCCGCCTTCCGCCAGCCATTGGCTGGGCACCGACGGCTTTGGCCGCGATCTGCTCTCCCGCGTGATTTACGGTGCGCGCCCGACGCTGCTGCTGGTGTCACTGATTCTGGTGCTGACCATCCCGGTGGGGATGTTAATCGGCATCAGCGCCGGTTACCTCGGCGGCTGGAGCGAACGCGTGCTGATGCGCATTACCGATATTTTCCTTTCGCTGCCTAACCTGGTGATTGCACTGGCGCTGGTCGCGATGATGGGGCCAGGACTGATGAACGGTGCGCTGGCGCTGGCGCTGACCAGCTGGCCGCCGTTTGCCCGCCAGGCGCGCGCGGAAACCCTGGCACTGCGTCGCAGCGACTATCTGGCCGCCGCGCGAATGCAGGGTATTAACGGCCTGCGCCTGATGTTTGGTCATATTCTGCCGCTGTGCCTGCCGACCGCCGTTGTGCGCGCGGCCCTCAGCCTCGGTGGCATTATTCTTTCCGCCGCCGGCCTGGGCTTCCTCGGTATGGGCATTCAGCCACCTACCGCGGAGTGGGGATCGATGGTGGCCGAAGGCAGTAAAGTGATTTTCGACCAGTGGTGGGTCGCTGCCGTTCCCGGCGGTGCCATTCTGTTTGCCAGCCTGGCCTTTAACCTGACAGGCGACGGCCTGCGTGACCGACTGGATACCCGTAATGCTGACTAATGCTGATGCGCCGATTGTGGCGGATGGCCTGACGATTTCCGCCCCAGGCGGCGCGGCGCTGGTAAAAAATATCAGCTTTACCCTTGGCCGCGAGCGCGTGGCGCTGGTCGGTGAATCCGGCTCAGGTAAATCGCTGACCGCCCGCAGCCTGATGGGCCTGCTCTCCCCTTCCCTGCGCCTGCAGGCGCGCACGCTGAGTATCGCTGGTGAAAATGCACTGACCCTGAGCGAACGCCGCTGGAGTCAGCTGCGCGGCAGCCAGCTGGGCATGGTGATGCAGGACCCGAAGTACGCACTTAACCCGATGCGCACTATCGGCTGGCAGGTCGCGGAACCGCTCAAGCTGCACGGCCGTTTTAGCCGCAGCGACATTAAAGAGAAGGTCTGCGATATCCTCTCAGCAGTAGGGCTACCGCAGCCCGTACAGCTGATGCAACGCTATCCCCATCAGCTTTCTGGTGGGATGGGCCAGCGCGTGATGCTGGCGATGGCGCTGATTGCCGAACCGCGCTTCCTGATTGCCGATGAGCCGACCTCCGCGCTCGATCACGCGATGCGCGATCAGGTGCTGGGGCTGATCCGTCAACTGGTGGAAGATCGCAATATGGGCCTGCTGCTGATCAGCCACGATTTACAGCAGGTATCCGAACACTGCGAGCGAGTCATGGTGATGTATCAGGGCGATATTCTCGACACCCTGCCCGCCACTGATTTACCGCACGCCACGCATCCCTATACCCGAACGCTGTGGTCCTGTCGGCCAAATAAATCCACCCACGGTAAACCGCTACCTGTGCTGGATCGCGCCGCGCTGCTCGGGGGAGTTAAACATGATTGAGTTAAACCAGCTCAGCGTGGCTCACCGCCAGGGTTATGAGCTGCGTACCGTGGTGGAAGATGTCACCCTGTCGGTTAACGCCGGTGAGTGCTTCGGCCTGGTCGGCCCGTCCGGCTGCGGTAAATCCTCCCTGCTGTGGGTAATGGCCGGGCTGAATCCGCACTGGCAGGGCACAATGCGGCTGGCGGACCATCAGGCCGAGCCGGGTAAAGCTTTTACCGGCCAGCTGCGACGCGACGTGCAGATGGTGTTTCAGGACCCCTACGCCTCGCTGCATCCGCGCCACCGCCTGCGACGTACGCTGGCCGAGCCGCTGAAGCTGCTTAAGGCGGATAATATCAACGATCGCATCGACGACGGTTTTCGCCACGTTGGACTGGACCCGGCGATGGCCGATCGCTATCCGCATCAGCTCTCAGGCGGTCAGCGCCAGCGCGTGGCTATCGTCCGCGCGCTGCTGTTAGAGCCGAAGATACTGCTGCTGGACGAGCCGACCTCCGCGCTGGATATGTCGGTACAGGCGGAGATCCTCAACCTGCTTAATCAACTTAAGCAGCAGGATCATCTGACCATGGTGCTGGTGAGTCACGATCCCGATGTCATCGATCATATGTGCGATCGCGCGGTGCATATGGATAAAGGCAGGATCGTCGGCTAACCCGTTGATCCGTCAATTATCTTTATCAGCTAACCTTAGTCAGATCCGGCATTTCCGATCGCGCATGACGCGCCTATAGTCCTGATATATCCCACGATTTCAGGACACCATCATGCGAAAAATTGCTCCTCTGGCGCTGGCCTGCGCCCTGGTTTTCGGACACACGGTGCAGGCGGCAACGCCTGCCGATACGCTGATTGTCGCCATCTCGCTTGATGGCATTATCAGCTTCGATCCGGCAGAAAGCTTTGAAACGGTCAGCAACAGTAGCCTGATAAATGTTTATCAAACGCTGGTGACGCCGGACATCGACGATCCGCGCAAACTGGCCCCTTCACTGGCCACCGAATGGCAGGCGGGCAGCAGTGAGCACAGCCTGCTGTTTACGCTAAAGCCTGGCGCGAAGTTCGCCAGCGGCAATCCGGTGACCAGCCAGGACGTGATCTACTCGCTCACCCGCGCGGTGAAACTGAATAAAACCCCGGCGTTTATCCTCGCGGAGTTTGGCTGGACGCCGGAAAATATCGACACCCAGTTTACGCCGCACGGCGATAACCAGATTGAAATCCGCTGGACCACGCCAATCGGTCAGGATCTGGCTCTGCGCCTGCTGACCTCGCCGATCGCCTCGGTGGTGGACAGCAAGCTGGTACAGCAGCATGCACATGGCAATGACCTGGGTAACGGCTGGCTGCACACCCATTCCGCCGGCAGTGCCGCCTATACGATAAGCAATTATGTACCGCAGCAGGCGCTGGTGCTGGAACAGAATCCGTATGCACAAACCCCGCCGCACCTGAAGCGGGTGATCCTGAAGAGCGTCACCGACGCCGGTTCGCGGCGGCTGCTGCTGGAAAACGGCGATGTGGATGTGGCCTACGACCTTGGCGCCGATCAGTTCGCTACCCTCAAACAGCAGGGTAAGGTTAACATCGCCAGTTTCCCTTCCAGCCTGATTTATTATCTTGGCTTCAATACCCAGGACAAGCAGCAGCCCGCGCTGGGAAACCCGGCACTGTGGCAGGCCGCACGCTGGCTGGTGGACTACAAGTCGATTTCTGAACAGCTACTGAAAGGCCAGTATCAGGTTCATCAGACGTTTCTGCCCGCAGGCTTTGACGGCGCACTCACCAACGAACCGTTCCACTATGATGTGGAAAAAGCGAAATCCATTTTGGCGAAGGCAGGCATCAAATCGGGCACGCGCTTTGCTTTGACTATCGTCAATCAGCCGCCTTACAGCGATGTGGCACAGGCACTGCAGGCCAGCTTTGCGAAAGCGGATATTCATCTGGATATTCAACCGGTCGCGGAAGCCGAGCTGTGGAGCAAAATGCGCGGCCGCAACTTCCAGTCGATCTTTATTTACTGGGGCGCGGACTACGTGGATGCCAACAGCAACGCCAGCACCTTCGCCTATAACGTTCCCGGCGGGCCAAAAACCCTGGCCTGGCGCGTTGGCTGGACGATACCTGACCTGAGCGCACGTACGCGAGAAGCGGCCGCCGAAAGCGATGTGAAAAAGCGTACCGCACTGTATCAGCAGCTACAAACGGATATCCAGCAGAACTCACCGTACGTAGTGACGCTACAGGGACAGAAACAGGTTGGACTGGGCAAGCAGATTCAGGGGGCGTATCAGGGAATTGGCGTTAGCCTGCTCTACTTCGACCGCGTGAGTAAGAAAAGCTAGAACACGTAGAGAAATAGCGGGTATGGCGACTGCCCTACCCGCCAGGAGAATTGGCTACGCCACTCAGGAGATAGCAGAATCCGAGGAGTGCTTGTGCTTATCCGCTTCAAAGTGAGCCTTAAACTGCTCATAAATCGAGATCATATTGCTGGCATCACCCTGTAACGGACTGAGTTTACCGGCTCTGACCAGTTCAATAACCAACTGAAGGGCAGCCTGCTTCGGGCTGCTGGATGGATGTGCAATTTCGTTCGACATAAAAATCCCAACACAGTGAAAAGCGAACTTTAGCAAGTTTAGCCGCCTTTCGTTACCCTTTTTGCAGCCTGAAAGCCCGTATCCCCCACCTGACTGGTTCTGTTTCCCGCGACCGACAAACTTGTACAACAAAAATAAATCTGTACAGATTAAAAAAAAGCGTTAAAGTATTCCCCGTAACGTATTGTGCATTTGCATAGCCTCGGAAAGTGTAGTTGGATTTCCACTTTCCGAGGTAATTTTTCCCTCCTCTGATTATTCTTGGATCTAAAAAAAATTAATAATTGATCGAAAACAATGCCAATTCGCCATCGGTAGTCTAAATTTTAACCACCAATGACAGCTGAGAGGTGCAGAATGAAAAGACAGTCCGTAGCCTCATCCGTTATTCGAACCGTGGCCTATGACATGGAAAAACGGATTCTCGAGGTAGAAACGCTGAAGCATGGAACGCTGACCTACAATAACGTTCCCCTGACCACCTGGCACTTCTTTATGGCGGCCCCTTCTAAGGGACTCTTTTTTTACGAACAGATAAAGCAGCACTATCCGCAGCACTGATTTTTTATCCGGCGGGGTCAACATCGCCCGTCGGATAAGAGCGAATCCCCTGAATGCCAGTTTAGTGCTACCCGCAATGCAGCCTTTCTCACAGAAAATTTATTTAACCCCGCGTTTCATCTGTGCTGGCCGGCACAATGCGTTAAAATAGCGGCATCAATAGAGATTTACCTCAGGTTACATTCCGTTTCATAAGGACGTCAGATGCCCTCGCGCAACCGCTACCCGATTTTCCGCGCATACCTATCCGTGCTCTCAATCGTGTTCACTTTGGCATGCAGCCTTTTGCCGCTTAACAGCCGGGCGGAGCAGGTGACCGTTTCACTGAGCCAGGAGCAGGATGGGGGCAATGCGGGACGCGCCTGTATTTATGTTTACCAGGGCAAGGCGGAATATCGTCGAGTGAAAGCGGATGAAAGCTGCCCAACGGAGATTGTGGTAGAACGCGATAAGCACTAACTACGATGGGATTTAGCGGCGGCTGCAATGGCCGCCCGGTGGACACCGGGCGGGCCGCTGACTCCGGTGACAGTCGCACCGGTTGCAGGCAGTTTCAGTAACCTGCCTCCGCAAATTTTTGCGGCTGATTGATCGCCCGGCGGGCAATCCAGTACAGTAAAATACGTTCGTCATCTTTATCCTGGTCGGCCATAGATAACAGCTTTAGTCCAAGCGTTGCTTTATTGACGGGCTGTCCGGTAACGCTGAGGTCAACTACTGCTCTGCCGATGATGTTACATACTTCGTCTTCGTTAGAAACGGGTAAATCTGCTTCGCCGATCATTCTCTCCTCCTCGTTGGTTAAATATAAAGCATAGCGTATCTGCGCGCGTTGCCCACCAGAGTCAGAACAATCGTGATAAAGGGCACATCAGGGATGAAAATACGAATCGCATAATTGACTGGAATGTGCGGTAGCCTGTTGAAACCACTGGCGTGAGACAGGCCGCGAAGGCTATTGTGTGGCTTATCGCCTATACTCAAAGCGACCCCAATCTGCCAAAGGAGTGAGCAATGCTAATCGGCTTCGTATTACTCGTCAGCGCCTGCGGTCATGATGCCTGTGACGCACTACCGGTATCAGAGCATATCTATCCCACACGCACAGCATGTGAACAGATGGCAGAAAGGATCCACGAACGCCGCCCAAATGCGGTACTGCTTTGCGGAGAAGTTTACCGCTAACGCTAGCAAAGCAGCTGGCGACATTCATCGTCGCACCCAGCATCAGAAGGATGCCTGATGGCATCCTCACTCCGTCATTTTCCTGAAAAACCGCCCTGAATGTGCTTTTTCGCCTCAGAACAGCAGAGAGACCAGCCAGAAACCAGCAATCGTCATCAGCAACGATCCGATAACGTGGACCAGCACCGAGGTCAGCGCCCAAAGATAATTGCCGGCCTGTAGTAACGTGACGACTTCCAGCGAAAAAGTAGAAAACGTAGTCATGCCGCCGCATAATCCGGTGGTAATCAGCAGTTTCCATGCCGGGTCCAGCTGTGGATGGCGGATAAACCACGCCATTGCCGCCCCGATAATCAGCCCGCCTACCAGGTTAACCAGCAGCGTTCCGGGGGGCAGATTAGGAAACAGTGAATTCAACCGCACGGCAAGAAGCCAGCGGATCACACAGCCGGCGCAGCCGCCAATCATTACGGCCAGTAAAGGTTTAAGCATAAAATCCTCAGTACTATCGAGGCGGGATGCCAGCGGGCAGAAAACGCATAGCCTGACACACCGACCTCGTGTTAACGGTCAGGGTTATCAGGCGTCATCAGCCCCTTACGATCAGGGCGGTTGGGAAAGGTGGAACACCATCACCTTGTGAACCACAAGATAATCAGTCATCGCCGCTTTTGCAACAGCGAGCTGCCGCAGCCGGGCCTCCCCGGCTACTCAGGCTCCATCCAGGTGCTTTGAAAATCGAACCAGCCCAGGTTGTTCAGGCGTATTCCCTGTGCGTTCTCCGGTGCCTTTAGTCGCATCCAGTGATGGAACAGCGGCTGTAACCAGCCTGCGCCGACCACCTGCTGAACCAGCTGGCGTGATTCAAGAGTTCCATTGCGCCACTGCTGCTGCCAGCGTTGATACTGGCTGGGATCGCCGCCGGAGATATGCGGCTGCAGCAGCGGCATTCCCAGCAGCCAGGCCCCCACGTTCCACTGTTCCGGCGCGGGAAAATTCACCGTACCCAGCCACAGATCGACCTCGGCCTCGCCGCTTGCCCACTGCTGATAGTCCAGCTCGATCACTTCCAGCGCGATCCCTTCCGCCGCCAGATTTTTGCGCATCATCCCCGTCAGCATGGCGTATTCAGGATGCTGCCGATGGCAGGCCAGCCGCAGCACCGCGCCGTGCAGCGGATTTTCATCGGCGGAAAACGGTGAAAGGCAACCCCCCTCATCCATACAGTGAAACCAGGCGGGCAGCAGGCTGCCCGTTGGCACCCACAGCGGCCTGATCGACTCCACCAGCTGCGAGGCCAGCTGCCACGGACTGAGTATCTCCCGCAGCCAGCGCCGCCGTTCGGGAATTTGCCAGCGGCCAGAGCGGCTGTCGCACAGCAGGAAATATCCCCCCTGCTCCAGGAACATCTCCGCCAGCGGCTCAGAAGGCTTGCCGGTGAACTGTTCGGCCTCGCCGGAAACATAGGCGATATCGCTGATGCTGGAACTGAGCCACGCGGCAGGCTGACCGGCAGGAATAAACTGCTCGCTGGCCGCCGCGTGGGCGACATCCGGCCAGACGATCAGCTCCACTTCGTCCAGCAGTCCACGCAGGCCAAAGTAGTGCTCGAACGCCTGCATTTTCAGATGCCAGCGATCGTTTTCGATCACCCGGTAAGGGCCGGTGCCGATCGGATGTGCGGCAAAATCATCGCGCCGGGAATGATCGGCAGGCAGGATCAGCGCGGCAGGATCGGTTAGCAATAGCGGCAGCCGATCGTCGGCATAGTGCAGTTCAACGATCACGCTCAACGTACCCGCAGCCTCAACCCGTTTGATATGTGAAAACAGCGGCAGCGCCGCACTGCGGGTCAGCGAAGAAATCACGTCTTCACTGGTCATCTCACGCCCGTCGTGAAAACGCACGCCACGGCGGAGAAAAAAACGCCAGCGCAGCGCATCCAAACGACGCCAGCGATGGGCCAGATCGCACTCCACTTCGCCGCTCTGCGGGTTGATGCGTGTCAGACCACTAAAGATTTGCCGTACCAAATGGTTTTCCGAGCGCCTGAGCGGCGTGCCGGGATAGAGGTTCAGCATCTCGCGGTAATAAGGAATGCGTAAAGACTGATAGTCATCACTGATGCGATAACCGAGCCGAGTGCGCAGCAGGCTGGCAAGACGGCTTTTTTCCTCGCCCAATAGCTCAACAACGGCGGCAAGGTTCCCCGTTTCCAGTAACCGATCCGCTTTTTCTACTTTAAGCTGCTGCTCATCGCGCAGCAGCCGCAGCTGAGCCTGCCGGCCTCGCCCCGCCTCGGCCTGCCAGTTTACCCAGCCCTCATTCTGCATTTTTACCAGCAGCGCCCGCATATGGCGCTTGCTGCAGCACATCGCGTCCGCCAGCGCCTGCAGGGTTGTCTCGGCTTCACGAGCGGGAAACAGCGTCAGTAGTCGAAGGTAATGATGTTCCAGTCGTTGACCGTACATAAAAGAGGAGCCTTGAGCAAAAAAATCCAGCTGTTTTTAATCTCACCTTTTTAGTCCATTCTGCGCTGAACGGCAATCCCCCTTCATCGAGCACAGGACCGCATCCATGACCCGACAGCTGAACAAAGACACGACTGTATGTATGTCGCTGGCATCCCGCCCGGGAAATTTTGGCACCCGCTTCCATAACTTCCTCTATGACGCGCTGGATCTCAACTACCTGTATAAGGCCTTTACCACGACCGATCTACCCGCCGCTATTGGCGGTGTACGGGCGCTGGGCATTCGCGGCTGTGCGATTTCCATGCCGTTTAAAGAAGCGGTGATCGCCCTGGTGGACGAGCTGGACCCATCGGCGAAGGCTATCGACTCGGTGAATACCATTGTGAACACCGACGGTTACCTGAAAGCCTATAACACCGACTACATCGCCATCGCCAGCCTGCTGAAGCAGCACCAGGTCGATCGCGGGCTGACCTTTGCCCTGCGCGGCAGCGGCGGCATGGCCAAGGCCGTGGCGGCCGCGCTGAAGGATGCCGGGTTTAACCACGGCTATATTGTTGCCCGCAACGAGCAAAGCGGCAGGGAACTGGCGGCGCTGTACGGATTTGAATGGCGAGAAGATCTGGGCGAGCTCCAGCCGGGCCTGCTGATTAACGCTACGCCAACCGGCATGAGCGGTGGCGCTGAGTCGGAGTTGATGTCATTCACGCCGCGCCAGGTCGACGCGGCCGAAGTCATTTTTGAAGTGGTTGCGCTGCCGGAAATCACCCCGCTGGTGCGCTACGCGCGGGAGAAAGATAAAACCGTCATTACCGGCGCGGCGGTGTTTGCCATTCAGGCAGTGGAGCAGTTTGCGCTGTATACCGGCATCCGCCCCGACGACGCGCTGTTCAGGGAAGCCGCGGCCTGGTCCCGGCAATAACCTTCATCAGAGGCAGCCAGCCAGGGTACTCTGTCTGGCACTCGTTACGCGAATAGCCGGTCGGCCAGGGTACTTTATGCAGGCCGCCGGTCAGCAAAAGTGCTCTGCATACCATCAGCTATGCAGACCGCCGGTGGGCCAGGCTAAATACGCCCTTCGCTGCCGCAGATCCTGATTTTTTCCGCCACCACCTGCTTCATCGCCTGCTTACCCGGCTCCATATATTCGCGCGGATCGCTGGCACCGGGATGCGCGTTGAAGAAGGCCTTAACCGCGCCGGAGAAGGCGATTTTCAGCTCTGTAGCCACATTCACTTTGCAGATGCCGAGAGAAATGGAGCGCCTGAGCATCGCTTCCGGAATCCCTGAGGCACCGTGCAGCACCAGCGGAATATCCACCTGTTCGCGGATCTGCGCCAGCCGATCGAAATCCAGCTTTGGCTCCCCCTGATACAGCCCGTGCGCCGATCCGATCGCCACCGCCAGCGAGTCGATCCCGGTACGGCTGACGTACTCCTGCGCTTTGGCTGGATCGGTAAAAAAGCTGTCGCTTTCATCAACGATCATATCGTCTTCCTGACCGCCCAGCCGCCCCAGCTCGGCCTCCACGCTGACATCATAACGATGGCACAGACGCACCACCTCGCGGACTTTTTCAATATTCTGTGCAAAGGGATAATGCGAGGCATCGATCATCACCGATCGCACCCCGGCATGCACTTTGCGGCTGATATCGTTGAGATCTTCGTGATGATCGAGGTGCAGCGCGATCGGCAGATCGTACTTTTTCGCCGCCTGCTGGCAGATTGCGACAAGATACTCCAGTCCGGCGTAGTTCCAGGTGCCGGTGGTGCCCGCCATAATCACCGGCGAGCGCAGTTCCACCGCCGTTTCGGCAATCGCCTGCACGGTTTCCAGGTTATGAACGTTGAATGCCGGTACGGCATAGCCTTCGCGCTGCGCTTTAAGCAGCATCGTACGATTAGAAACCAGATACATTATGCCTGCTCCTTATCCGTGACTGAGAAATCGAGCATGATTTTCCCGCTCATTGGCTTGCCCGCCAGCGCGCTGACCGCCTGGGCGTAATCCTGCGGCGCGGCCTGGACCGCAATCAGCGATGAGAGGTCGATCGATCCCTGCTCAAACAACCGCACGGCCTGCTGCCACTCCACGCCGGGCCACTGACCCGAGTAATTCATCCAGCTGCCGAGAATTCGCAGCTCTTTACGCAGGATCAGACCGAAGGTGCTGCTGCTAAGCGGTAAATCACGATGCAGCGTGCCAATCAGGCCGATCTGCGCCTGCGGTCCGGCGATTTGGATACTCAGCTCCACGGTTTGCGGACTGCCGGCGGTTTCCAGAACCAGCTGATCGAAGCGCCTGAAGTCCATCGCGGTGCGGATTTCTGCGGCGGTCATCTCGGCACTGTTAAAGGTGTAGTCCGCGCCCAGTTTCTGCGACAGCGCCAGCCGCTCAGGATTGATATCAATCGCCGTGACCGAACGTGCTCCCAGCGCTTTCGCACACTGCATCGCCAGCAGGCCGATAGTGCCCGCGCCCACGATAATCACCTCTTTACCTTCACAGCCACCGGCCAGCTGTATGGTATGAAGGCTGACGGTCATCGGCTCAAAGAACGCCCCTTCGGTTGGCGTGGTGTGCTCCGGCAGCAGGAACAGATTGCTGCGCGGCACCACGATATATTCGCGATTGCCGCCGTCGCTGCGGGAGCCGATAAATCGGTAGTGGCGGCACTGGGACCAGAGCTGACGCTGGCACTCTTCACACTGAAAGCAGGGCTGAAGCGGCACGCAGGAAACCAGATTACCGGGCTGTAAATCGTTGACCGCACTGCCGGTCAGCTTTACCCGGCCGCAGAATTCGTGGCCGAGGGTAATCGGATAAAAATGTGCGCCGTTGTGAAAAATACGCGGGATATCGGAGCCGCACAGTCCCGAACTGATCACCTCAACCAGCACATCATCAGCGGCTTCAATCTGAGGCAACGGTCTTTCTTCAACCGTAACGCTGCCTCCGGCGTGGATCACGACAGATTTCATCAGAGAACTCCAGAATGGCGGGGGATCTCCCCCCGCAGTTTATTCAGACAGTGTTTTAGAGCTGGAAAGCGTGGGTTCCGGCGGCGTGCTGAAGCTGCGTGCGCGACGCCACGTCAGCAGGACACCGGCAAAATAAATCAGGCCAATCACCACCAGCGCAGTGACGTTTTGCCAGGTCAGGAGCTGAATCAGAAGGTAAGTGATCGGCGATCCGCCCTGGTCCATTGAAGCCACCTGCCCGCCCGCCTTCAGCGCACCGGCGTTGGCCGCCAGCTGGGTATGCAGCCCGATGGTCTGGGTGGCGATCCACAGAGTGATGCTCATAATCACCGTGCCGGAAATCAGCGTACGGAACAGGTTACCCTGATGCACCGCCACCGCCATCGCCACAAAGAACCCGATGGTCGCCAGGTCGCCGAACGGCAGAACTTTATTTCCCGGTAGTACCACCGCAATCAGGATAGTCAGCGGGATAAAAATCAGGCTGGCGGAAACCACCGAGGTCTGCCCCAGCAGCAGCGCCGGGTCAAGTCCGATCAGGAACTCCTGACCGCCAAAGCGGGCCTGCAAACGCTTACGGGCATGTTTGGCAATCGGGTTGAGGCCATCCATAATCGGCTTGATCACTCGCGGCATCAGCAGCATCACTGCGGCGGTTTTTACCGCCAGCTGCAGCACGTCTTTCACATCGTAATGCGCCAGCAGGCCGATGATGATCCCCATGATAAACCCGACCGTCACCGGTTCACCAAAGGCACCGAAGCGCTTTTGCACATCGTCGGCGCTGAAGTGAATACGGCGCAGACCCGGCACTTTCTCAATCAGGGTATCCACCAGTACCGCAATCGGCCCCATATAGGCGGAGGTGCCGTGCGGCACGGCGATGCCGTCAAGATCGAAGAAGTTTTTTGTATCGCGGGCAAACCAGTCACCGAGCTTATAGGCAAACGCCGCATGTACCACCACGCCGAGCATCCCCAGCCAGTAAGAGCCGGTGGCAATATGTACCATCGCCCCGGTGAAGGTCATGTGCCAGATATTCCAGATATCGACGTTCACCACCCGCGTCATGCGGGTGACCAGCATCAGAATATTGACGCCAATCGCCACAGGAATAGCAATCAGGGCAATCTGCGACGCCCAGGTCATCGGTGACGATCCCGGCCAGCCGACATCCACCACCTCAAGACCAATTTCGAAGTTGGCGGCCATCGCTTTGGCGGCAGGGCCTATGGAATCCAGCATCAGCCCAATCACCAGTCCGATACCGACGAAGCCAATACCGATATGCAGGCCCGACTTAAAGGCATCGCCCACCTTCATCCCCAGACTGACGGAGAAGATAATGATCACAAACGGCAGCATCACCGTTGGGCCAAGATCGAGGATATAACGCATTATTTCCGTAAACATGTGTTCACCCCTGCAGAATGGTCAGGATTTTATCCCGCAGCGCGTCGATACCCACGCCGGAGATAAACGGCATGCCGTGTACCACCGGGATATCGCCAAACTGCCGATCGACGCGCGCCGTGGTGCAGATCAGGTGGACGCCATCCATATAGGTTTCGATCTCATTCACCCGGCACTGAACCAGCTCGGCTTCAATGTGGTTCTCGTCGCACAGCTCTTTAATTTCTTCAGCGGCCATCGTCGAGGTAGCCACCGCGCCACCGCAGGCAACAATGATTTTGCGTTTCATTTTTTTTATTCTCCGTTTTGCAGGGTCAGGGATAACGTTATGCCGCAGCGGCCAGGATGCGTTCGCTGAAGCAGTGCGCGACGTCATCTTCCGCCGCGTTTAGCAGGCTGCTAATAAATTCCGGCTGCTGCAGTTGGCCAAACAGCGCCCGCAGCAGCTTGAGCTGCTCCTGCGGGTGGGTCACCACCAGCGCGATAATCAGTTCGGCGTTGATGCTGCCGTCATCATCCGCCTGCTGAAACGCTACCGGTTTTTCCGGGCGGATCAGATAGATGGCGGGTGCGATAGCGTGAGAAGCATCGCAGTGGGGAATCGCTACCGCGTGGCCGTCAAGCGCAATCCCGGTGGGGTACGTGGCTTCGCGCTCCAGCAGCGCGGCGGGATAGCTGTCGCGGCACAGCCCCTCCTGCACCATTCGCTCACCGATATGCCGCAGGGCGTCTGTAGCGCTGGAAAAATTCATCGCCGAAGAGACGATCAGGCGGTAGTCATGCATGGCTTACCTCTTTGTGTTGGATGGATTCAGGATCGCAGCCCCACGCGTAGTCGCGCAGCACATCCTGAATTTTGTCGATAATCAGCGAATGCGGGTTAGCGGCAAGTGAGCCGGTCAGCACGCGATCGAACTGTTTTGGCAGATACTGACTCAGCAGCCCCAGCGGGATCGCCTGCTGGTTAAGATTTTCGGTCAGTGCGCTCAGCGCATCGCTGATGCGGCTATTCGGCCAGTAGTAGCGAATACGATCGGACAGGCTGTAGTGGATATCCACCAGCGACTGGCTGAACGCCGGGCGATAATATTTTTTCCAGTAGCCCGGTTCATCCAGCATCACCTGGTCGATTACAGCAAGGATCTGGCTCTGTTTCTCAGGCGCAACCAGCGCTTTTTCAATATTGGCCAACGCAAAAATCGCCTCACGCAGCGCAAAGGTCAGCGCCGGTCCGACTTTCAGAATGGCAAAGTGATCTTTTACCAGCGCGCGATAGGCGCTGCGGGTTTGATAATCGGTGGAGTGCGCTTCATACACCACCGGCGTGGAGGCAATAAACTCGCTCAGCGCCCGTGCCTGCGACGGCTGATAGTGGATCACGCTGCTGTGGTCAAACTCGACGCCCGGCTGAACCACCAGCCCGATAATTCGGGGAATCGCCTGTTCAAGACCCGCTTCGCTAAAGGCCTGATGGTGCAGTGCCAGCGTGTGTGCCGCATCTTCCGGGCGGGTAACGTGAACTTCATGGATAGCCGATGCTTCACCGCCCGGCACCGGTACTTCGGTGCCTATCACGTAGGTCAGCAGTGCCTTCTGCTGCGGGGTCGCCGTTTCTTCGGCAATACGGCACAGTTCGGCAGCGCGCCGCGCAACGGTTTCCGGCGGCAGCGGGATCGGATCGTCAGCGCAGGACATCGACGCATCCAGATGAATCTTGCTGAATCCGGCCTGCACATATTCCGCAATCAGCACCCGGGATTTCTCCATCGCCTGGTCGGCGGGTTCATTCTGCCAGCAGTTGGGTCCGAGGTGATCGCCGCCGAGGATCAGCCGTTGCTCCGGGAAGCCAACGCGCCGGGCAATCGCCAGTACGTAGTCGCGGAAGGCCGCCGGGCGCATGCCGGTATAGCCGCCGAACTGATTAACCTGATTTGAAGTCGCTTCAATCAAGACCTGACGCTGGCTGTTAAGGTCGAAGCGCAGTGCCGCTTCAATCACCAGTGGATGAGCAGAACACACTGAGCAAATACCGCAGTCCAGACCGTCTTTATGTTGCTGAATTATCGTTTTCATCACGTCCTCCGAAAGTATGCGTAAACAATCGTTAGTTTTCGCAAATTGCACAATCCCTTTCCTTTCGTTGTGTGATCGTGATCTATTTATTTTCGAAGTCATTCTTTATCTTTCGTTTTCTTTCTTTTTATCAATTCATCGAATAACTTACTCGCAAATTGATTTTTATATATCCAATACAATGGGTTATAAACATCACTGTTTTAAGACATTTCTCCAGTACCCGTGAACGCTCACAATCCTGAGATTTTTGTTTTACTTTCTATTTCTTTCGTTTTAGGATTCCCCGACCAGCTCAAAGGAGTGTTGATGAATACCTTCGAACGCAGAAACAAAATTATCGAAATGGTGAACCGCACCGGCAGCGTGCTGGTAAACGATATCTCCGCCAGACTCGGGGTGACGGAAGTGACCGTCCGGGCCGACTTGCGACTGCTGGAAGAGCGCGGGCTGCTGAGCCGTTTCCACGGCGGTGCCGCACGCAAAGAAGGTTCCGTTCCGGCTGAAACCACAATAGAAACCAGTGAGTTTAGCCTGACCGATCGCTACCAGCTGGCTGCTGACCCGAAGCGGCGCATCGCTATCGAAGCGGCAAAGCTGGTACGTGAAGGGGATACGGTCATTCTGGACAGCGGCAGCACCACCAAGCTGCTGGCCGAAGAGCTGGTGGCAATGAGCAGCATTACGGTGATTACCAACAGCCTGCCTGCGGCGAATATCTTGTTTGAAAATAAAGACATCACCCTGGTGATCTGCGGTGGCACCCTGCGGCATAAAACCGTCTCGCTGCACGGCAACATTGCGGAATATGCGCTGCGGGACGTTTCTGCCAATCTGATGTTTGTGGGTGCAGATGGGCTGGATGATGAGAACGGCATCACCACCTTTAACGAAGGCTATGCCATCAGCGGCGTGATGGCCGCCGCGGCGCAGCAGGTGATCGTGCTGACCGACTCGACGAAGTTTGGCCGTAAAGGCTACAACATTGTGCTGCCGGTGGAAAAAATCGATACCATCATCAGCGATCGCGAAGCGCCGGAAGAGATGGTGAACAGCCTGAAAAAGCAGGATAAAAAGGTGATTCTGGTTTAGCTTTTGCCGACTAAACAAATTGATTGGAGTGCCGAACAGGTCGCTTAGAAATGGCGAGGGCGCGCCGCAGTAAAAGCGGCATGATTCACTGTCGAGCAGGCAGGTTAGAAACTTCTCTTTAGCTCTTCCTCTGCGGCTTGGGCATTCACTGCCGCACAGGAAGCCAGGAAAGTTATCGGCACAGTGGTTGAAAATGGCAAACTGTTCACTGTTGCGCAGACAGATTAGAAGATTGATTTATCAATCACCTTATCTACACAATAGGAATGGAATCCTTATGAGCACTTACACAGACATCGCAAAGCGTATAGCAAAGATAATTGTTTCACCTGATGCAGTAATTGGTTTTATTCATGGTGTGTTATCAGTTCCGCAAGATTTAGGCTATCTGGCATATGGCTATATTGATACTGACTCCAGGTATAATAGAGAAACAGAACGCATCAGGCTAATCAAAGCTATTAGGTTTGGCATCCTTCAAAATGAAAATTTTGTAAGAACGATAGAAATCGTATTGAATAAATTCAATCAATACATGCCGATTGAAAAGAGAGACGAAATTTACGCAAAAAATGGGAGCATCTGTACTTGGGCGTGCAATTACCAATTCAATTCTCTCTAAAAAAATAGCCACCATAATAGCTCAACGTAGTTCACTTATGGTCGCTCTGCGGGGCGGTGTTGTTGGCAATACGCTGTTAGCTGGCGGTATGGCAGAGCGTAGCATTTATAACTCACAAAAACTCCAGAGCACTGACCCTGAAATATATTATGCATTACGTGAAAGAGATTATGATTTTCTTTATTTCCTCGTGGAGCCTGCTCTAAATCCTTTTGTTGAAGCACTAAGGATTAGAAGAAACCAAGGAGAAACAGCGTTCATTCAGATTCTGGACCTTGTGGAAAAAGAGGTAAAGTATGCCCGATGATAAACCGGAAAAACCATCACTTTGCAGGCGCGTATTTCATAGTTTCATGGAATATACTGTTTCCTTGCTTGGTGGTATGTTGGTTTTTATATGTATTTATTTTTTCTTTCATTTTGAAACGTGGCATGAAAGATTTATTTATATTTCCATCAGTATCGTTGTCGTCTGCTTCATTGTTAAGGTTCTACCTGAAAGACCAGAGGAATAATTTTTTAACAAAAGGAGAATCACATGTCTTTACCAGCTTACCTTTTTTTATATGATGAAAATGGTGTTCAAATTAAAGGATCTTGTTCTGCATTAGGTCGTGAAGGCGCGATTGAGGTAATGAATACGCAGCATGGTATCACATTGCCGACAGATCCATATACAGGATCAATGACTGGAACAAGAATGCATGAACCTGTAATAATGAGTAAAGAGGTCGACAAATCATCACCTTATCTCTTTGATTCCGTTTGTTCCTGTAAAAGACTTAAAAACGCAATAATAAGATTTTATGCTATAAACAATGCGGGCATGGAGGCAGAGGTATATAACATCAAGCTTGAAAGCGTGGTGGTAAGTTCCATAGTGTTTAACCATTCATACATTCCCGGTTCAACAAATCCTAATATGAACGAAGTAATTAAACTTAGATATAGAGGTATCGAGTGGAATTATTTACCTGGTAATATAAAGGCTGATGACTATTGGGATAAGGTTTCAAAATGATTGTAATCATCCCTATCAAAAACGCTAATCTTCCTCACCGAAAGCATTAGAATGCACAGTATCAATAACTCATGTTCCGTTCACCTACGTACAGGCAGTGTAGTCTCCCGTCAAATTGGTGGTTGAAATGCCTGTACAAACGCCGTGTAAATACCGATATCCGTGCCGAAGCAGCTTTATCAATGATGGTATACCGGCTGCTGTCGTTTCATCGTTATTTAACTAATAGCAGCTGGCGCGCTCACTGATTATTTTTTCACAGCATAGAACCACGCCTTAAAATATTTAAGGAAGCTGTAAGAAACGGCATACACGCCCGTCACAAAGCCCACCTTGCCGTCTTTCCACGATCCGTTCAGCAGATACCATTTAAACATCGCACCAAACGCGCTTATTGCCCCCCGGCTTAATGACGGTCTGATTTTTTTATATTTCACCACCCGAGAGGTATAAACATTAAGCTTGTTAAACACCTCATGCAGAGAATAAAACGTATCGTGCCTGACGCGGCCCGCTAATACCTGCCGCTGCACCTCTCCTTCCGCTGCATCGTCAACCGGACTATCGTTAAACTTTACCCGGTTCCGGTTATACAGGCGGATGGGAAAATCAGGGGAGGAAACCGGGTAAATGGTACGTACGGGCTTACCCAAAACGTACCAGTAACGCGGAAGGCACCATGCAACACCTTCATTATTCAGACCTTCTTCTTTTATCCGCCTGATGTCGGCGATAGTGTCGTCATTGAGGATTTCGTCGCTGTCCATGCAGAGCACCCAGTCATTTTTTGCCAGAGAGACCGCGTAGTTCATTTGTTGTGCGTGGGTGGTATAGACGTGATAGTGACAGGTGATGCCGAATTCAGCGAGAATTTCCAGGGTGCGATCGGTGCTGCCGGAATCAATCACAATAAATTCATCAGCAACGGGAATTAATGACTTAACCACATCGTTGAGCAGACGATCGGAGTTACAGGTAAGCAGACAAACTGACAGCATAGATCCCTCTATATATTTACACCCCCTCTTATTCCCTAAGAGAGAAAGATTTCTCCCGGGCAGGGAGAAGTAAAACTCAGGCTGTTATTTCCGAAAAAAATCCAATATAAAAACCCGCCGAGTATAGTGGATAGCTCCATTTGCTAAATTAACAAAAAATGCCGGATGGATGCATAGAAAACGACCGATAAACAGGCCACCGCCGCTTCAGGCGGACAGCAGCGGATAGCCAGCGGTAAGCGGTGAGTTGCTCAGAGCAGGTGGCAGGATTCACGTAACCGGTATTTCAGGATTTTATTCAGCGTTTGCTGTCCACCACCATTCTCACAGCCAAACCCGCCAGCACCGTACCCATCAGCCAGCGCTGAGCTTTTTGCCAGACGGGGCGCTGTGCGAGGAATGCGGCAATGGAGCCAGCAGCAAAGATAATCAGGCCGTTGACCAGCATGCTAATCGCAATCTGAGTAAAGCCCAGCGTCAGCGACTGCCCGAGGACGTTGCCCAACTCCGGGCGAATAAACTGGGGCAGCAACGTGAGATACAGCACCGCAGCTTTGGGATTCAGCAGATTGGTCAACAGCCCCATGGTAAACAGCCTGCGCGGGCTATCCGGCTGGAGTTCACGCACTTCAAAGGGAGATTTTCCGCCAAAAATCGCCTGCCACGCCATCCACAGCAGATAAGCGGCTCCGGCAAAGCGCAGTGCGTCATACGCCAGCGGTACCGCCATCACCAGTGCGGTGATGCCCAGCGCAGCGCAGAGCATGTAAAACATAAAGCCCAGAGCCACGCCGGTGAGTGAGGTGAAGCCCGCGCGTTTTCCCTGGCACAGTGAGCGGGAGATCAGATAGATCATGTTAGGCCCGGGCGTGAGGACCATGCCGAGTGAGACGGCGGCAAACGGCAGGATCTGGCTGAGTGTCATCATGAGTTCGGGTCCTTGTATCGGGTGCTTCAAGGTTATGTGCCAGCGATCGAATTTCGGCCTGAGTTCGGCATTTCACGGCGATCGGGTTTCGGCCTCTGCTAACAGGTCTGAGTTCGGCATTGGCCGGTGATCGGGAATCGACCTCTGCGGCTGCCGGCCGGTCCTCGCGCCGCGCCGGGCGCGGTACCTTCGGTTCCGGTTGCGGGCCTTACGGATCGGCCTGGAGCGGGCGTCCTGCCAGCGCCAGGCCTGATGTCCGCGTCCATGCGGCCATCTCCGGTCCCGCAGCCTGCACCTCAGCGCTGCGGATTACCCGCCAGCCGCAGAGGTCGCTCCCCTTCAGGCTATAGCATTGCGGCTTTAAGGAAACTTAAAACACCGGGCAGATAAAATCTACAGCAATGGCTGGAAATAACGACCATCACCAACACGGAATTAAATAGTCAGACAGCACGTAAGCCAAAGCGCGGGCTGGCGGCACCTACGATCGGGCAATCCGCAGCGCTGAACGCAGCGAGGAAGACAGGATTCGCCCACAGGGAAGTGGGCGAAAGGCACAGCCGCGCAGGACGCGCGTCTGTGGCGGTCCGGCAGGCTGACGAACGGAGTGAAGGCACCGCAAAGCGGCGCGAGGACCCGCCCGACGGAGGAGCAGCCAGCCAGCCAGCCAGCGCAGACTCCGATCGTTGCCAACACGGAATCAAAAGTCAGGCGACTCAAAAGCTAAAGCGAGGGCTGGCGGCACCTGCGATCGGGCAATCCGCAGCGCTGAACGCAGCGAGGAAGCCAGGATTCGCCCACACGGACGTGGGCGAAAGGCACAGCCGCGCAGGACGCGCGTCTGTGGCGGTCCGCCCGGCTGACGAACGGAGTGAAGGCACCGCAAAGCGGCGCGAGGACCCGCCCGACGGAGGAGCCGCCAGCCAGCGCAGTCTCCGAACCCTGCCAACACGGAATCAAACAGTCAGACTACACAAAATCCAAAGTCTCGGCTGACTAAGGCTCCAGCCAATCACCCGCGGATCGTATCATCCCCAAACGCCACCCACTTATACGTGGTTAACGCTTCCAGCCCCATCGGGCCGCGAGCGTGCAGCTTCTGCGTGCTCACCGCCACCTCGGCCCCCAGACCAAACTGACCACCGTCGGTAAAGCGGGTGCTGGCATTAACGTATACCGCCGAAGAATCCACCTCGTTAACGAAACGATCGGCATGCTGAATGGTGCGCGTCAGGATCGCATCGGAATGCTGCGTGCCGTACTCGCGAATATGGGCGATGCCCTCATCCAGATCGTCCACCAGCTTCACGTTCAGATCCAGCGCCAGCCACTCATCGCGGTACTGGGCATCGGTCACCGCGCTGACGCTTGCCGGGCCGTTTTCCAGCAGCGGCAGCGAACGCGGATCGGCATGCAGAGTAATGCCCTCTTCCGCCATCCGCGCGCTCAGCACCGGCAGGAAACTGTCGGCAATGGCAGCGTCAATCAGCAACGTTTCCACCGAGTTACAGGCGCTTGGGCGCTGCTTCTTGGCGTTAACGATCACCTTCAGCGCCGCTTCCTGCTCGATACTGCGATCGACATAGATATGGCAAACGCCGATACCGCCGGTGATCACCGGGATGGTTGAATTTTCACGGCACAGCTTGTGTAAACCGGCACCGCCGCGTGGGATCAACATATCCACGTAGCGATCCAGCTTAAGCAGCTGATTGACCAGCTCACGATCCGGGCTCTCAATCGCCTGAACCGCACCGGCAGGCAGGCCGTGCTGCTGCAGGGCATTCTGGATCACCCGTACGGTAGCGGCATTAGTCCGATACGTCTCTTTACCGCCGCGCAGGATCACCGCGTTACCGGTTTTCAGGCACAGACTGGCGACGTCTACGGTAACGTTCGGGCGCGCTTCATAAATCACGCCCACCACGCCGAGCGGCACGCGGCGGCGTTCGATGCGCAGACCGCTGTCCAGCTTGCCGCCGTCAATCACCACGCCAACCGGATCGGCCAGATGGCACACCTGACGCACGTCGTCGGCAATGCCCTTCAGGCGTGCCTGATTCAGCATCAGCCGGTCCAGCAGCGCGGCACTCATGCCGTTCTGGCGCGCATCGGCCAGATCCAGCTCGTTAGCAGCCAGAATCTCTGCGCTTTGCGCTTCCAGACTGTCGGCAATCGTCAGCAGTACCTGATTTTTTTGTTCGGTAGACAGTACCGAAAGCTGATATGACGCGGCCTTGGCCGCTTTACCCATTTGCTCAAGCATTGGTATTCCTTAGCTGACAATCATATCGTCGCGGTGCACGGCAACCGGACCATATTCATAACCTAAAATATCGCCAATCTGCTGGGAGTGATGCCCGGCAATCATTCGCATGGCGTCGCTGTTATAGCGCGACACGCCGTGGGCAACATCGCGCCCCTGCAAGCTGCGGATGCGGATCACTTCACCACGAGAGAAGTTGCCGCTGATATCGCGGATACCTTTAGGCAGCAGCGAACTGCCGCGCTCCAGAATGGCGGACAGCGCACCGTCATCCACCACCAGCTCACCGGCAGGCGGTGCACCAAAGATCCAGCGTTTGCGGTTCTCCAGCGGGGTGGCAAAGGCGTGGAAGCGTGTACCCACCGGCGTGGCGGCAATCACATCACCGATCACGCCCGGACGGCTGCCTGCGGCAATGATGGTGTCGATGCCCGCGCGGCAGGCAACGTCGGCGGCCTGCAGTTTAGTGGTCATGCCGCCGGTGCCCAGCCCGGAAACGCTGTCTCCGGCCAGCGCACGCAGCGCGTCATCAATAGCATGAACGTCGCTAATCAGCTCCGCTTCCGGGTTATTGCGCGGATCGGCGGTAAACAGGCCCTGTTGATCGGTCAGCAGCAGCAGCTTATCGGCACCGGCCAGAATCGCCGCCAGCGCCGACAGGTTATCGTTATCGCCCACTTTGATCTCGGCGGTCGCCACCGCGTCATTTTCATTAATGACCGGCACAATATGGTTATCGAGCAGCGCGCGCATGGTGTCGCGGGCGTTAAGAAAACGCTCGCGATCTTCCAGGTCGGCACGAGTCAGCAGCATCTGACCGATATGAATGCCGTAGATGGAAAACAGCTGTTCCCACAGCTGGATCAAACGACTCTGCCCCACCGCAGCCAGCAGCTGCTTTGAGGCGATGGTGGGCGGCAGTTCGGGGTAGCCCAGATGCTCACGCCCGGCCGCCATCGCGCCCGAGGTGACAATCACAATCCGGTGGCCAGCCGCATGTTGCTGTGCGCACTGACGCACCAGCTCAACGATATGTGCCCGATTCAGCCGACGCGATCCGCCGGTCAGTACGCTGGTCCCCAGTTTCACCACCAGGGTCTGGCTGCTGCTCATTATTTCCTGCCGTTTTTGTCATAAAAGAGTGCAAAGAAACGTTTTAACAGGAGTCGTGAAGGAAGCCAACAGCCAGACGGGGAAAAGCGTGAAAAAGCCCTGACCATTCGCTAGTCGAAAAGTTCGTGATTAACAAGAAATGTTTAAAACTGTAATAAAACTTTAATACAGAAAAGGTAAAACGTTCGTGCCTTAGAAGAGCCTCCGGGCCACTTAGTCCCAATTAGTTCAGTCGAAGTCTGCCCCGCAGCCGTCTGGAGTATGAAGGGACATAAACTTTACTCTTTCGGGATTGATAGCAATGAAGAAAAGCGCACTGGCAATTTTAACCGCCGCACTGGCCCTGTCCACCGCCGCTCAGGCTGCTGAAGTTTACAATAAAGACGGCAACAAACTGGATCTGTACGGCAAAGTGAAAGGCCTGCACTACTTCAGCGACAGCGCTGGAAACAACGGCGACAAATCTTACGTTCGTCTTGGCTTCAAGGGCCAGACCCAGATTAACGACCTGATGACCGGTTACGGTCAGTGGGAATACCAGTTCAACACCAATAACACTGAGAGCACCGACGCACAGACCGGTAACAAAACCCGTCTGGGCTTCGCCGGTCTGAAATTCGGCAGCTACGGCTCCATCGACTACGGCCGTAACTACGGCGTACTGTACGATGTGGAAGCCTGGACCGATATGTTCCCGGAATTCGGCGGTGACGGTACTGCACGTACCGACAACTTCATGACCGCGCGTACGACCGGCGTGCTGACCTACCGTAACACCAACTTCTTCGGCCTGGTTGATGGCCTGAAGTTCGCCCTGCAGTATCAGGGTAAAAACGACGCGGGCGGCGCTAACGACCGTACCAGCGTAGCGCGCCAGAACGGCGACGGCTACGGCGGCTCACTGGTTTACGCACTGGGCGACAGCGGCGTGAGCATCAGCGGTGCCTACACCTCTTCTGACCGTACTAACCAGCAGCAGGCTCAGGCTTACGGTCACGGCGACAAAGCAGATTCCTGGGGTACAGGTCTGAAGTACGATGCCAACAACCTGTATCTGGCAGCGATTTACTCTGAAACGCGTAACATGACGCCAATCAGCGGCACCAGCACCGTAACCGGTTCTTCCGTGAGCGGTATGGCGAACAAAACTCAGAACGTGGAACTGCTGGCGCAGTACCAGTTCGACTTCGGTCTGCGTCCATCACTGGGCTATATCCAGACCAAAGGTAAAGATATCGAGAACGGTATCGGCGATGAAGATTTAGTGAAATACATCGATGTGGGCGCAACTTATTACTTCAACAAGAATATGAACGCCTATGTTGACTACAAAATTAACCAGTTGAAAGACGACAACAAACTGTCTCTGAACACCGATGACGTTGTGGCTGTCGGCCTGGTTTATCAGTTCTAAGTTGTAAAACTGTACCACCCCTCGCTGTGTCTACTTAAAACAAAGGCTGGAATTATCCAGCCTTTTCTTATTCTCAGATTGAATCAGGCACTCAGCTTTACCGGCTCCTCGGCAAAATCAGCCGCAGGACGCAAATCCAGTTCCAGTTCAACCAGCACGGCCTTCAGTCGCTCATGGAAGTTACGTAACGTCTCTTCGAGGCGGGCATTGTTATCCTTACCCTTTACGGCTGTCGGCTTCCAGTTGCCTTCCTTGTCAAACAGACCAAAGTAGTACTCATAGGTGAAATGGTCCGCCTGCGCTTCCAGTTCCATCCACCAGCCCCAGAATTCTCGTTCTTCCGGTGCGGGTTTCACATTGACGCAAACTGCCAGACAGTCGAAGAAAAAGCGATCGCCTTCACACTTGTTCTCGCGGATGTAAGGGCCTAACGAGCCAAAGCGTTTCATTAAACGGCTCTTAGGATGTCCACTCGGTAACGTCATCGTTAAACCTCCTTGGTTGGGCCTATAGTTGTAGCAAAATCATGGATTTTAGCAACTCATGCGCTTAACTGCCGGGCCAGCCAGTCGCAAATATCGCGCAGGCCGCGGTCGAAATTGTTCATTGAGGGCGAAGGCTTAATCGGTAATAGCTTGCCGCTGACGGAGGAATTCACAATAGCGCGTGACTCCTCCTCCGGGCTGAACGGATCGTTAGCCCAATAGCCGGAAAGCATCGGCACGGTGCAGCGGCGCCCCAGCAGTCCCTGAAGCTTGAGCGAGAAGCGGCTCAGCTCAATACGCAGCGCGCTGTCGGAGGTGCTGGACATCCCCAGACGGCTGGCCAGCATATCCATATACATTTCCGGGACCCGATCCTGTAGGGCGATATCACTCAGCAGGCTATGGACGATGGGGCCAAGGCAGGCCACCGCACGCAGACGCTGAGGTTCAAGATAAGCTAAACGGACGGCAACGTTCGCACCGAAGCGGAAGCCGAAGGCGGCTACACGGGTATGATCGACCCACGCCACCTGCTCGAGCTGGCGCAGTACGTGTTGATGCAGGAAGCTGGAATCATGCGTTAGCTTCCATTTGGCGGAAAAGCCCACCGACGGAACGTCGAGGGTCAGCATGGCGATACCGCGCGGCGCGAGGTAGTCATGGAACAGGCGGTAGTGATCGCTTTGCAGCGAGTCAAGGTTGGCACACAGCATCACCGTCGGATAGGGTGCCGATACGCCCGGCGGCATATGCAGGAAGCCAGTGACCGGGCTGCCATCGGGAATGTTGAACGTCAGCTCGCGCAGTTCGCCAGACAGGCGGCTGGTCGCTTCCTGATAGGCTCGGTTCGCCAGCAGCTGTGCCTGCTCAGCCAGTTCGTCTTCTTTCAGATAGGGATAGCCCGCCAGGCTGTACAGATTCGCCGCGTGCAGCCAGTGCTGGCCGGACAGCAGATCGTCTTCACATTCGCTGGCCTTTTGCTGCCACTGTGCCGCCTGCTTTGACCATTCATAAATCCAGTTGCCGCTGCGATAGCCAATTACCGTATCCAGCAACCGATCGTCGGTATGCTCCACCCGGCTGACCGCAATGCGTGCCAGTACTTCGCTGATTTCCTGCGGCGTCAGCCCTCGCCAGGTCCACAGCAGGCGGTTAATCATGCGATACCAGCCAGCATGGCTTTCGCCATCCAGCGCGGAGTGAATGTTTATCGGGCGGTGATGATGCACACGCCGCACCAGCGACGAGGTTTCAGGATGCTTAAAACGCGGTTTGAACAGTTCTTCGCTGAGGTTTTTCGGCGACATGACTGGGAGTTCCTCCGGCATTCTGGACAGATATCCAGTCTATCGTAGCCACAGCTCGCACGCGAAGGATAAAAACAGACGCGCCCGGTAAAACCGGGCGCGCATTGAGCAGCATCAATCAGTTTTTAACAATGGGTGGAATATAGGCAACGCCCATATCCCATGGCTGCTCAATCCAGGTGTTTTGCGGGATGTCGATGATGTAATCGTCAACCAGAGGGCGGCCGGCCGGTTTAGCAAAGATAGTGACAAAACGCGCCTGCGGATACATATCGCGAATCGCCTGCGCTGTACCGCCGGTGTCCACCAGGTCATCAATTACGATAAACCCTTTGCCGTCCCCTTCTGCACGCTTCAGCACTTTCATTTCACGCTGATTATCGTGGTCGTAGCTGGAGATGCAGACGGTATCAACGTGGCGAATGCCCAGCTCGCGAGCCAGCAGTGCAGCAGGCACCAGGCCACCGCGGCTGACGGCAATAATGCCCTGCCACTGTTCTACAGGAAGCAGGCGCTGTGCCAGTTTACGGGCATGAATCTGCAGCATGTCCCAGGTGACGACGTATTTTTCACTCATAAAAAGATCCCGACCAGAAACTGGCTTAAAAATGTGCAATGGGAAAGGTTGCGCGAAATTATAGAGATCTGAGGCGCTAAAAACCAGCACCAGAGGCGTCGATAACCGCTTTTTTGCCGGGGCGAAGTAAGCAGCGTCTGATAAACGGTGATACTATTTCCCCATCGCGTCAGATCCGCTGACGGGAATTGTCCAACCGAATTTAACGCACGCCCCTGCCTTGATGGCGGTCGGTGGTGCTGACACAGGAGAGTCAACGTGTCTGAATTGTCTCAATTATCTCCGCAGCCGCTGTGGGATATTTTTGCCAAAATTTGCTCCATTCCTCACCCTTCTTATCATGAAGAAGCGCTGGCCAGCCACATTATGTCGTGGGCCAAAGAGCAGGGGTTCTGGCATGAACGTGACCAGGTCGGCAATATCCTGATTCGTAAACCGGCCACGCCGGGCCTGGAAAACCGTAAGCCGGTGGCGCTGCAGGCGCACCTGGATATGGTGCCGCAAAAAAATAACGATACCGTGCATGATTTCACCAAAGATCCGATTCAACCGTGGGTTGATGGGGAGTGGGTGAAGGCGCGCGGTACCACGCTGGGTGCCGACAACGGCATCGGTATGGCCTCCGCGCTGGCTGTTTTAGCCGATAGCAGCGTTGAGCACGGTCCGCTGGAAGTGCTGCTGACCATGACAGAAGAAACCGGCATGGCCGGCGCATTTGGTCTTCAGGCCGGCTGGCTGCAGGCTGATATTCTGATCAACACCGACTCGGAAGAAGAAGGTGAGATCTATATGGGCTGCGCGGGCGGTATCGACTTTACCAGCACCCTGCCGCTGACTCGCGAAGCGCTGCCAGCGGGTTATCAAACGCTGAAGCTGACCTTAAAAGGCCTGAAAGGCGGCCACTCCGGCTGCGATATTCACGTCGGTCTGGGCAACGCCAACAAGCTGCTTTCCCGCTTCCTGTTTGCCCACGCGGCGGAACTTGACCTGCGCCTGATCGATTTTACCGGCGGTACGCTGCGTAATGCCATTCCGCGTGAGGCGTTTGCTACCCTTGCGGTTGCGGCCGATAAGGTCGATCGTCTGAAGTCGCTGGCGGCTGGCTACCTGACCACGCTGCAAAATGAACTGAGCCTGGTTGAGAAAAATATCGCTATCGTGACCGAAGCCGTGGAAAGCAGCGAACAGCCGCTGACTGCCGCAAGCCGCGATGCCTTTATTGCCCTGCTGAACAGTACCCCGAACGGCGTGATCCGCAACTCTGATGTGATGAAAGGCGTGGTGGAAACCTCGCTGAACGTCGGCGTGGTGAAGTTTGAAGGCGACGAAGCGGTCATCAATAGCCTGGTGCGCTCCCTGATCGACAGCGGCAAAGAGTACGTGGTCGAAATGCTCACCGCGCTCGGCCAGCTGGCGGGGGCAAAAACCCTGGCGAAGGGCAGCTACCCGGGCTGGCAGCCGGATGCCACCTCACCGGTGATGGCGCTGGTGCGTGAAACCTATGAGAAGCTGTTTAACCGCACGCCGAACATTCAGGTGATTCACGCGGGTCTGGAGTGCGGTCTGTTTAAAAAGCCGTACCCGGAAATGGATATGGTTTCTATCGGCCCCACCATTACCGGCCCACACTCACCGGATGAACAGGTGCATATCGCAAGCGTAGGCCTGTACTGGCAGCTGCTGACCGCGCTGCTGAAGGCTATCCCGGCGAAATAAACGTATTCCCAGCCCGGGAATCCCCGGGTTGGATAATCTTTGCCGGCAAGCCGACACCGCAGCGCAGAATACCCGCGCTAAGCCATGCGAGTGTTCACAAAGCAGGATGTATGTGAACCCTGCCTGTGTTCACCATGGAATGCACTATCTGATGAACGCTGCCGCATAACACTGCGGCAGCATTTTTATTATGCAACGTGTAGCCGTTTCCCTCACTACAGCCCCAGCAGCAGCTGCCGCTCGATCTGCGGATTCAGCAGCGTCACGTGCAGCCCGACCAGCCTGACCCCGCGCCCTCCCCGCCGTTCGTCCCAGCTTTTACGCGCCACGGCAATCAAATCGGCTTTATTCAGCTCCGGCCAGACGTGTTCCTGAGTAGTCAGCTGGAAGTCATTAAACTTCAGCTTCACGCCCTGACGGGCAATCTGGCGGTCCGGCTTGATTTTGATCAGCCGCCGTTCCAGCTCTTCGTATAGCGTATCGATAATTTCCAGGCACGCTTCCCAGTCATGAATATCTTCAGACAGCGTGCGTTCCACGCCGAGGGACTTACGCTGACGCTCGGTGATCACCTCGCGGTCGTCAAAACCGTGGCTTCGCTCCCACAGCACGCGGCCAAATTTACCAAACCGCTTAAGCAGCATTGCCAGATCGCTTTTTTGCACATCGGCACAGGTATTCAGCCCCAGCTCTTCCAGCTTGCGGGCGGTCACTTTGCCGACGCCGGGAATTTTTGCCAGCGGCAGGGCCAGCAGAAAGTCGGGCATCTCCTCGGGAGTGATTACGCACTGGCCGTTGGGTTTATTGATATCAGAGGCGATTTTGGCGAGGAATTTAATCGGTGCCACGCCGGCAGAAGCGGTCAGGTTTAGCTCCTGCTGGATAGTCTGGCGGATTTCCCGCGCCATCAGCGTCGCCGATCCCTGGCAGTGGGAACTGTCGGAAACGTCAAGATAGGCTTCATCCAACGAAAGTGGCTCAATCAGCGAAGTATAGCGGGAGAAAATTTCACGGATATGGGCGCTGGCCTCTTTATAAGCGTCATAGCGGCCGGGGATCACTTTAAGATGGGGGCAAAGTTTTAAGGCCATGGCCGTTGGCATCGCGCTGCGCACACCGTACTTACGCGCCGGATAGTTGGCGGTGCTGATCACTCCACGTGCCACCCGGCTGCCGCCAATCGCAATCGGGATATCGCGCAGGCTGGGATCGTCACGCATTTCTACTGCGGCAAAAAAGCAGTCCATATCAACGTGAATGATCTTACGCATAATGCCCCCGACAATGCACTGTATAAGTATACAGTTAAATCAGGCGATATCAATAAATGTCGGTTCACCCGCAATCATGGCGGGTATTAAGGTATTTAATCTTTCTAATCTTGAGAAAAAAATAGACAATGCTATGGTATCGCCGCGATAGCGGAATTGTCCTATATTGCAAGAAACAGACGCCTTTTGGCGTTGCACTCCACCCTCTTTTTCAAGGGAACAAGAATGGCCAAAATCGCACTGCTGTTTGCGATGATTTTTCTGCCCGCCGTTGTCTTTGCCAGCGTACCCGATGCGGTACAGCCATTGGCTCCGGTCAGCAAAGAGTTAAAGAAACAACTGCTGGGTACACCGGTGTATCTGCAGATCTTTAAAGAAGAACGCACTCTCGAGCTTTACGGCAAGATCGGTAACGAATATCGCCTGCTCGACAGCTATCGCATCTGTAATTTTTCCGGCGGACTGGGGCCAAAACGCCGCCAGGGCGATTTTAAAAGCCCGGAAGGTTTTTACAGCGTCGGGCTTTCCCAGCTTAAGCCGGACAGCCGCTTTTATCGCGCGATTAACGTCGGCTTCCCGAATGAATATGACCGCCAGCAGGGTTATGAAGGGAAATATCTGATGATCCACGGCAACTGCGTGTCTGTTGGCTGCTATGCCATGACCGATGCCTATATGGACGAAATTTATCACTATGTGGAAGCCGCCCTGCGTAACGGCCAGCAGCGCGTTGATGTCAGCATTTATCCCTTCCGCATGACCGAAAGCAATATGCAGCGCCACCGTTACTCGACCTATTTCAGCTTCTGGAAAGAGCTGCAGCCGGGCTATACGCAGTTTGTGCAGACCAAACAGCCGCCGTCAGTGAGCGTCAGCGGCGGTAAGTATGTGCTGAGCCGCCCGATGATGAACGGCACAGCGGCACCAGATTCAGCTCTGGCGCTCACCAAGACAAAATAGCGCCCACTCGCCTGGGGCAATCTTGTTCCAGGTTTCGTTAGCCGTCAGCGGCTGCGTTGCTATCACCGTGACCACGTCATTCGGCGTGGTCTGCTTCTGAAAATCAATTTCCACATCCTGATCCAGCAGCTTCGCTTTGCCAAACGGCGCACGACGGGTGATCCAGAACAGATTGGTGGAACAGAACGCCATCAGATAGCGACCGTCCGACAGCAACATATTGAATACGCCCTTCTCCCTTAGCTCCCCCGCCAGCTCGGCGATATAGCGGAACACCGCAGGCCAGTTGCCCGGCGTACGCGGATAACGCGTGGTCAGCTTATGCAGCAGCCAGCAGAAGGCCAGCTCGCTGTCGGTTTCGCCGATCGGTCGATAAGGCCCGGTATCCAGATTCTTATAGCCTTTCAGCTGACCGTTATGGGCATAGGTCCAGTTGCGGCCCCACAGTTCGCGGGTGAAAGGATGCGTGTTTTCCAGCGACACTTCGCCGCGGTTGGCCTGGCGTATATGCGCCACCACCGAACACGACTTGATCGGGTAATCCTGCACCAGACGCGCAATCGGCGACTGGAAGCTCGGTTGCGGATCTTTAAATGTGCGGCAGCCTTTACCCTCGTAGAAGGTAATACCCCAACCATCTTTATGCGGACCCGTTCCGCCACCGCGCTGCACCAGCCCGGTAAAGCTAAAACAGATGTCCGTCGGGACGTTCGCGCTCATCCCGAGCAGTTCGCACATAGTGATTCCTCGTCAACAACCTTGAAACGGATAACCGTGGAGTGCCCACCGCGCAGCAGCGCCAGCGGGCAACGGCAGGGATTACTTCGCCATCTCTTTTTCGATCAGCAGGATCAGGATATGAATCACTTTAATGTGAATCTCCTGAATGCGATCGGCAAAACCAAAGTGCGGCACGCGGATTTCGACATCTGCCGATCCGTCCATTTTCCCACCGTCTTTACCGGTCAGGGTGATCACCTTCATCCCTTTGGCACGGGCAGCTTCAATCGCTTTAATCACGTTGGCGGAATTGCCGGAAGTGGAGATCCCCAGCAGAACATCACCCGCCTGGCCTACCGCTTCAACATAGCGGGAGAAGATGGCGTCAAAGCCAAAGTCATTGCCCACGCAGGAGATGTGGCTGACGTCAGAGATCGCAATCGCCGGATAGCCCGGACGGTTTTCACGATAGCGGCCGGTCAGCTCTTCAGCGAAATGCATCGCATCGCAGTGCGAGCCGCCGTTACCGCAGGAAAGCACTTTGCCACCCGCCTTAAAGGAATCGGCCAGCAGCACGGCCGCCCGCTGAATGGCATGGATGTTAGCGTCATCGCTTAAAAACTTATTCAGCGTGTCGGCGGCTTCGTTTAGCTCGGCGCGAATGATGTCCTGGTACATAGGGAGAGATCCTTTTTAGGAATAAGTGACGGCTTAAGTTTATCAACTTGCCAGAAGGCCGTGAAGCAATCTCCTTTTCGCTTGCGAGGTTTACCCGGATGTGCGGCGGTTTGTGAGCCAGGTTGTAATTATTATGTAAACAGATTGCATCTGAGCCAGCGCTAATCTAAACATATAACCAACAGGTCGGACCTCTTACTACTTACGGAGCGCACGTTATGATGGTTCTCAGTATTGTGGCGACAATCGTGCTGATTGGTGCCCTGTTTTATCACCGCGTTAACCTTCTGGCTGGCAGTATCGCCTTGCTGGCGTGGACCGCCGTTCTCAGCCTTGTCGGCCTGTGGACCTTCTGGCTGCTGGTCCCGCTCGCTATCATCCTGCTGCCGCTTAACCTGCTGCCGATGCGCCAGGCGATGTTTGGCAAGCCGGTGCTGAATACTTTCCGCAAGGTGATGCCGCCAATGTCGCGTACCGAAAAAGAAGCCATCGACGCCGGGACAACCTGGTGGGAAGGCGATCTGTTCCGCGGCGCGCCGGACTGGAAAAAACTGCACAACTATCCGCAGCCGCGCCTGACCGAAGAAGAGCAGGCATTTCTTAGCGGCCCGGTTGAAGAAGCCTGCCGCATGGCGAATGACTTCGAAATTACCCATGAAATGGCCGACCTGCCGCCGGAACTGTGGGCATATCTGAAACAGCATCGCTTCTTTGCGATGATCATTAAGAAAGAGTATGGCGGGCTGGAGTTTTCCGCCTACGCGCAGGCCCAGGTGCTGCAAAAGCTGGCCGGTGTGTCCGGTATTCTGGCGATCACCGTCGGCGTGCCTAACTCCCTCGGCCCCGGTGAACTGCTGCAGCACTACGGTACTGAAGAGCAGAAAAATCACTATCTTCCTCGCCTGGCGCGCGGCGATGAGATCCCCTGCTTTGCGCTGACCAGCCCGGAAGCGGGCTCCGATGCCGGGGCAATCCCTGATACCGGCGTGGTCTGCATGGGCGACTGGCAGGGCGAGCAGGTGCTGGGCATGCGCCTGACCTGGAACAAACGCTACATTACCCTGGCCCCGGTTGCCACCGTGCTGGGCCTGGCGTTCAAACTGTCTGACCCGGATCGTCTGCTGGGCAACACCGAAGAACTGGGCATCACCTGTGCGCTGATCCCGACCCAAACCCCGGGCGTGGAAATCGGCACCCGCCACTTCCCGCTTAACGTGCCGTTCCAGAATGGCCCGACGCGCGGTAAAGACATCTTTGTGCCGATTGATTTTATTATCGGTGGTCCGGTAATGGCCGGTCAGGGCTGGCGGATGTTGGTTGAATGCCTCTCCGTCGGTCGCGGTATTACCCTGCCGTCAAACTCCACCGGCAGCCTGAAGAGCATTGCACTGGCGATTGGTGCCTACGCCCATATCCGCCGCCAGTTCCGCCTGCCGATCGGCAAGATGGAAGGGATTGAAGAGCCGCTGGCACGCATTGCCGGTAACGCCTATGTGATGGATGCCGCCGCGTCGCTGATTACCTACGGCATTATGCAGGGAGAAAAACCGGCGGTGCTGTCGGCGATTGTGAAATACCACTGCACCCACCGCGGCCAGCGGGCGATTATGGATGCGATGGATATCGCCGGGGGCAAAGGCATTATGCTCGGCAACAGTAACTTCCTCGCCCGCGCCTATCAGGGTGCACCGATTGCAATTACCGTTGAAGGCGCGAACATTCTGACCCGCAGCATGATTATCTTCGGCCAGGGGGCGATTCGCTGCCACCCTTACGTACTGGAAGAGATGGAAGCCGCGCAGAATAACGACGTGGCTGCCTTTGACCGGGCGCTGTTTAAACATATCGGCCACGTAGGCAGTAATAAAATGCGCAGCCTGTGGCTGGGCCTGACCGGCGGCCTGACCAGCGCCTCGCCAACCCGCGATGCCACTCGCCGCTACTATCAGCATCTGAACCGCATCAGCGCTAACCTCGCCCTGCTGTCGGATGTTTCAATGTCGGTACTCGGCGGCAGCCTGAAGCGCCGCGAACGTATCTCGGCACGCCTGGGCGATATTCTCAGCCAGCTTTACCTCGCCTCGGCGGCGCTGAAGCGCTACGACGATGAGGGCCGTAACGAAGCCGATCTGCCGCTGGTGCACTGGGGCGTTCAGGATGCACTGAATCAGGCTGAAACGGCGATTGACGATCTACTGCGTAACTTCCCGAACAGAATGGTAGCGGGCCTGCTGCGCGTAGTGATCTTCCCAACCGGCCGCCACTGCCGCGCACCGTCCGATCGCCTGGACCACCAGCTGGCGCGTATTCTGCAGCTGCCGTCTGCAACCCGCAGCCGTCTGGGACGCGGTCAGTATCTGGCATCGAGCGAACACAATCCGGCGGGCCAGCTGGAGCAGGCATTAACCGACGTGATGGCGGCAGAAGTGATTCACGAACGCGTCTCGAAAGAGCAGAAAAAGCACCTGCCGTTCACCCGCCTGGACGTGCTGGCCGCCGAAGGTCAGCACGCAGGATGGCTGACCAAAGCCGAAGCTGACGTGCTGATCCGCGCCGAGGCCAGTCGCCTGCGTTCCATTAACGTTGACGAATTCGAGGCCGATGCGCTGGCGACCCGTCCGGTGAAAGCCGAAGGTTCTGGTAAGGTCGCGCTGGATAAATCCGCTAAGTCTGGGGAATCTGCGGCGACAGTACAGGGTAAATCGGGCAAGCAGGATGATGCAGCCACGGTCACGCTGGAGAAACCCGCTGCGGTAAAGCCGCAGGGGGCGGGTAAAACCGAAGCGGCGTAGCTTCAGGCTGCCTGCGTTTGACGGCCTGACGATACTGCCTGGCGGTTACCTTTGTCAGACAGCTCAGGCAGCTAAATCGCATCAGAAACACGCAATAAAAAAACGCCAACCGGCAAGGGTTGGCGTTTTTATTTCGCTGACTAAGCTGCTCCACATGCTACAGCGACGGGCAACCTGCCCATGCCATCAGCATTCAGCATTCAGCATTCAGCATTCAGCATTCAGCATTCAGCATTCAGCCATTCTGACGGATACGCATAATCAGCGCATCAATATCCGGCACATGGTTAGCCAGCAGGATCAGGCTGCGGCCGAGGGTGATCGCCTGGCGCACGCACTCCACCTGCATCGCACGATCGTCGATGTTTTTAATATCAGCGACCTGTGACATGCCGACGGTACGGCGGATCAGCTCGGTGCCGGAGTAGCCGATAGTGTCGCTCCACACCTTACCGAGGAACTCACGCGCATATCCCGGCGTCGCCAGCGCGCGATCGGTACTCTTCTCGGCGGCCAGCGCCAGGAAGCCTTCGGCAAAGCTATTCCAGGTATCGCGCACGTCGTTCAGGCGCTGTTCGCGTGCATCGGCCGCTTCTCTTGGCACCAGCAGCCCCGGCGCGGCGCAGTAGCTAATCAGCAGGTTACCGATCGCCGTGCCGATATCAAAACCCATCGGGCCATAGAAACCAAACTCGGCGTCGATCACCTTCAGGCGGCCTTCGGCAACGAAAATCGAGCCGCTGTGAATATCCCCGTGCAGCAGCGCTTCGGCATTACTGAAGAAACGATGCTTCAGCCCGGCAACCGCCACTTTCAGCTCTTCATCGTCGCGCAGGGCTTCGGCCAGGCGCTCCAGCTCACGCGGATAGGCGTTGCGATCGTGCTGCTCATAAGGCTCGTTGAAGAACAGCTCCTCGGTGATGTCGCACAGTTCCGGATTGGTAAAACGGATCACGTCCTTTTTCTTCTGATACGGATGCTGGAAGAAATCAGAGGTATGGAACAGCGTCTGCGCCAGGTAACCGCCCAGCTGCGTCGCGGCCAGAGGATAGTTTTTCCCTTTTACCAGCTCGCCGCGCCAGATAGCGTGATCGGAGAGATCCTCCATCACCATCACCGCCAGATCGGCATCGTAATGCAGGATCTTAACCGTGTGTTCCGGGCAAAACTTACCGTGCTCAATCAGGGTTTCCGCTTCCAGCCTTGCCCGGTCCAGCGTCAGTGGCCAGGATTCACCCACGCAGCGGACGTAAGGCAGCGCCTGCTTGACGATAATCCGGCTCACGCCCTGGGTATCGAAAATCTTAAACACCAGGTTAAGATTACCATCGCCCACTTCCAGCGAATCAACCAGGCTGTCAGGATTATCCACGCCGCCAAACTGGCGAGCATATTCCACGGCATCCGCTGCGGTGAACGTACGGTATTGCGACATTAACCTAACCCCCATAAGACAAATTCGTTTTAATAAGCCGTTCAGACGTCTATACATCCATCAGACATGTTGGCACAATGTGTCGCATTAAAGCAACCAGGATTTCACTTATGCAGACACTCAGCACCACCAGCCTACAGATCCGCGACAATCAACTGTGGATACTCGATCAGCAAGCCCTCCCGCAGAAAAAAATCTGGTGTCCGACGCCCGATGTGGCCAGCCTGGTTGAACACATCAAAACGTTGCGGGTACGCGGTGCGCCGCTGATTGGACTGTCTGCCAGCCTGCTGCTGGCGCTGCTGGCGGAACAGGGAATGCCGCGCGCTGAACTTGCGGAGGCACTGGAAACCCTGCGCGCTTCACGCCCGACGGCGGTTAACCTGATGAATAATCTCGATCGTATGAAGTTAGTGCTGGCGCAGGAAAATTATGCCACCGCGCTGACCGAGGAGGCGCTGCGTCTGGTTGCGGAGGATAAAACCCTGTGTAACAACATCGCCGAAGCGGGCAGCACGCTGATCGTTCCAGGCAGCCGCCTGCTGACCCACTGTAATACCGGTGGACTGGCGACCGCCGGCGTCGGCACCGCACTGGGGGTCATCGCCCGCGGCTGGCAGCAGGGAAAAGTCGCCAGTGTGTGGGTCGATGAAACCCGTCCTTTATTGCAGGGGGGACGCTTAACGGCATGGGAACTGGGTGAACTCGGCGTCCCCTACCATCTTATTTGCGATTCAATGGCAGCCACCTTGATGGCCCAGGGCAAAGTTGATGCGATCTGGGTCGGAGCGGACCGCATTGCCGCCAACGGCGACGTTGCCAATAAGATCGGCACCTACAGCCTGGCGGTACTGGCGCAGTATCATAATGTGCCGTTCTACGTTGCCGCACCGCATACCACGCTGGATCGCCACTGCCCGGACGGCAGCGCCATTCCGATCGAGCAGCGCGCGGCCAGCGAAGTGACCGGCGTGGCGGGCAGCTTCGGTGACGTCACCTGGGCACCGGAAGGCGCGCAGGTTTACAACCCGGCGTTTGACGTTACGCCAGCGTCATTAATTAGCGGATGGGTTCTGGATACCGGCGTGGTCACACCGGAGCAGGTGACTGCGGGTGTCTTCCAGCCGCGCGTTTAACGAATAGAATCAGCGGATCGGAAAGGGTCCGCTGCTCCGAGAATGCCATTACCCCTTGCGCAAGGATCGCTGCAAGGCTATGGCTGACGCTCGCTTCTCGTCGACACGGGTATTCCGAAGTGAACGAAGTGTGAAGTTCGGGGGGCGGGGTAAAGAGTTCGGGGGCTGAAGCAGCGCCCCCGTTATGCAAATTACGGCAGGCGCGGATAGGCATCGGCGATGGTGTCGCCGGTGAAATTGGCGATCCAGCCTTCCTGATTGTCGAAAATACGGATTGCGGTGAAGTGCGGCGCGGAACCCATATCAAACCAGTGCGCGGTGCCTTCCGGCACTGAGATCAGATCGTTTTTCTCGCACAGGATCTGATAAATGTGACCATCCAGATGCAGGCAGAACAAACCTGCGCCCTCAACAAAGAAGCGAACTTCATCTTCCGCGTGGGTGTGCTCCGAGAGGAACTTGGTGCGCAATACGTCTTTCTGCGGGTTATCCGCACGCATGCTGATCACATCCCAGCTCTGATAGCCTTTCTCGGCGACCAGGCGATCGATAGCATGCTGGTAAGCTTTGATAACCGTTTCAGAATCCGGGTTTTCCCCCAGATCGCGATCGGCTTCCCAGCGCTCAAAGCGCACGTCTTTGGATTTCAGCTTCTCGGCGATTTCCGCCGCATCGGTACTGTGCCAGACCTGGGTGGCCGCATCGGTATCGGTAAAAATAGTCAGTGCACTCATGAATTCAACAGCTCCTGGTTAATCTGATCAAAACCTGAAACCTGGCGATGGCTGCTTTCGGTATCGGCCTCGCCACGTATTAACTGAAGGGTATTCCAGCCCGCTTCCCGTGCGGCGTCCAGCTCCTGGTGGATATCGGATAAAAACAGCAGTTCCGCCGCGGGTAGCGCAATCTGCTCCGCGATGTTGCGATAGGAATTCACTTCGCGCTTGGCACCGACGTGAGTATCGAAGTAACCGCTGAACAGATCAGTGATATCACCCGCATCGCTGTAGCCAAATAACAATTTCTGCGCTGCTACTGAGCCAGATGAATATACATACAGCGCGATGCCCTGCTGCCGCCACTGTTGCAGTGCAGGCAGCACATCGGCATACAGATGGCCGGTAAAGCTGCCGTTCAGATAGCCGTCGCGCCAGATCATGCCCTGTAGCGCTTTCAGCGCGGTGGACTTGCGATCTTCATCCATAAAGCCGTACAGCACTTCAATCAGCTCCTGTGCCGTGGCATCCGGTCGGTTCACTTCAGCGCGCAGATCGGCCAGCGCCTGAGCCACCGCAGGCTGCTGCTCGTTGCCTTTAATAAAGGCAGGCAGGTTTTCACGGGCATAGGGGAAAAGAACGTTATGAACAAAGCGAATATCGCTGGTGGTGCCTTCAATATCGGTAACAATAGCGCGGATCATTTGCTCTCCAGAACGCGGCGTTGCAGTTCGCACTGGAAAAGGAATTCCAGCCCTTCAAGATGGCGGCGCGCCTCGTTAACGTCTTTGCCCCAGCAGGTCAGACCGTGGCCGCGCAGCAGAAAACCGTAGCGCAGCGGATTCTGCGCGGCAAACTGCTCGATGCGCTTCGCAAGGCCATCAATATCCTGATCGTTATCGAACAGTGCAATCGGCACACAGTCCAGATGGCTGTGCTGGCCCGCCAGCGTTTTCTGCATTTCGTAACCCTGCAGCTCCAGCGCAGCGCCTTTCTCCACGCGTGACAGCACCGTTGAGTTAACGGTGTGGGTATGCAGAACGGCTCCGGCTTCGGGGAACAGACGATAAATCAGCGTATGCAGACCGGTTTCTGCGGAAGGTTTACGCCCCGAAGGCACGCGATTACTGGCAATTTCTACCTGAATAAAGTCATCACGGGTCAGGCTGCCCTTGTCTTTACCGGATTCACTCAGCAGACAAAACTCCGCGTCCTGACGAACGGACATATTGCCGCCGGTGGCAGGAGCCCAGCCGCGTTCGCCAATCCAGTGACAGGCGCTAACCAGCTGATCCAATTGTGAGGTCTGGGTCATCTCTTTTTTTATTCCTCTGGGACTATTTTATTCAGGGCTTACATTTAGCCGTCTAAGCGTCTCGATTGCCAAATAGTATCACCGTGATATATTGGCAGCAACACAGGACACAACATCATAAAACCGCATTCAGCAAGGGTTGTAACCATGAGCCAGACGTCATTCACGCCAGAGAGCAAGCTGCCCGCACTGGGTACTACCATCTTCACACAGATGAGCGCGCTCGCCCAGCAGCACAACGCGATCAATCTTTCCCAGGGGTTCCCCGATTTTGACGGCCCGGCCTATTTGCAGGAACGCCTGGCTTATCACGTCAGCCAGGGCGCTAACCAGTACGCACCAATGATCGGCGTGGCTCCGCTGCGTGAAGCTATTGCGCAGAAAACTGCTGAGCTGTACGGCTATCAGCCGGATGTAAATAGCGAAATTACCGTCACCGCCGGTGCTACCGAAGCGCTGTACGCGGCGATCACCGCGCTGGTGCGCCCGGGCGATGAGGTAATCTGCTTCGACCCGAGCTACGACAGCTACGCCCCGGCGGTGACGCTGGCGGGCGGCATCATGAAGCGCATTGCGCTACAGCCGCCCGGCTTCCGCGTTGACTGGGCGGAATTCACCCCTCTGCTGTCGCCGCGCACCCGTCTGGTGATTCTCAATACGCCGCACAACCCTTCCGCGACCGTGTGGCAAAAAAGTGATTTCGCCCAGCTGTGGGAGGCCATTGCCGCGCAGGAAATTTATGTCCTGAGTGATGAAGTGTACGAGCACATCTGCTTTGATGAAGCCGGACACGCCAGCGTGCTGGCGCATCCGCAGCTTCGCGAGCGGGCGATTGCCGTTTCTTCCTTTGGCAAAACCTTCCATATGACCGGCTGGAAAGTGGGTTACTGCGTAGCCCCCGCCGCGCTGAGCGCGGAAGTGCGTAAGGTTCACCAGTATCTGACCTTCTCGGTCAACACCCCGGCGCAGCTGGCGCTGGCCGACATGCTGCAGCAGCATCCGGAGCACTACCGCGAGCTGCCGGAGTTTTATCGTGCCCGCCGCGATCGCTTTGTTGAAGCGCTCTCCGCCAGCCGCTTTAAGCTGCTGCCCTGCGAAGGCACCTACTTCCTGCTGGCGGATTACAGTGCTATCTCAGATCTCGACGATGTGGCATTCTGCCAGTGGTTAACAAAAGAAGTAGGCGTGGCGGCGATTCCGCTGTCGGTGTTCTGCGCCGATGCCTTCCCTCATAAACTGATCCGCCTGTGCTTCGCCAAACAGGAAGCCACGCTGGATGCTGCTGCGGAGCGACTGTGTCAACTTTAAAAATTAGCGTACTCCAGCAACCGCTGGTCTGGATGGATGGCGAAGCCAACCTGCGTTTCTTTGATTCGCTGCTGGACGGCCTGAAAGATCGCGACCTGATTGTGCTGCCGGAAATGTTCACCACCGGTTTTGCTATGGAAGCGGCGAAAAGCTCGCTGGCTGAAAGCGAAGTGATTAGCTGGCTACAGGCGAAAGCCGCTGCAACCCACGCGATGGTGGCAGGCAGCGCGGCGATCCAGACGGCAAAAGGCGCGGTTAACCGCTTCTTCCTGGTTGAGCCGGGCGGCGCGGTGCATTTCTACGATAAGCGCCATCTGTTCCGCATGGCCGGTGAGCACGAGCACTATCTGGCGGGCGATCGCCGCGAAGTGTTCGAGTGGCGCGGCTGGCGCATTCTGCCGCAGGTGTGTTACGACCTGCGCTTCCCGGTGTTTGCCCGCAACCAGAATGATTACGATCTGGCGCTGTACGTGGCGAACTGGCCAGCACCGCGCGCCTTACACTGGCAGACGCTTTTGCAGGCGCGAGCGATTGAGAATCAGGCCTATATTGCCGGATGCAACCGCGTTGGCACCGACGGCAACGGTCACGGTTACAGCGGCGACAGCCGGATTTTCAGCCCACTGGGTGAAGTGCTTGCCGCCGGAGAGCCGCATCAGCCTGCGATTCTTGAAGCGGAGCTGTCGCTGGAGAGCCTGCGCGAGTATCGCGAGAAGTTTCCGGCATGGCGGGATGCGGATTCGTTTAGTTTGTGAGTTAATAAGGCGCTGCTTGTTAAGTGGCGCTGCTTGTTTCGCATCTGGCTTATCGGTGTGGGGCGGGTTCGCCGACTCGGCGTGAATACCCCCATGTAGCCTCGACGGGCGCGTCCTTGCGCCCGACGGTCTGCGAACCCGCCCCACACCGATTGCCTGCTAATCAAAGTGTTGCTGTCAGTCAAAACCGACGTTTCGCGCAGCAACACCATTATCTGAAAGGCCGAGCGTAACGGTCAGCCTTAGCAACCGACTGCCCACCACGCCATTCCGCCCAACACCGCTTGCAGGTTAATCAAGGTGTTACTGTTAGCCAAAATCGACGTTTCGCGCAGCAACACCATTGCATGGAAGGATGACCGCTACGGGACAGGTTAGCCGGGTATCTGCCGCAAAGATGCGGCAGCCAAGCCTACAGGGACGTATTTACGGCGACCCGGCGATCTGCCCGTAACGGTCAGCCGGGGCACCGAGTTCACAGCAAAACAAAACCACGCACCCGATGCCCGACAAAAACAGCCTTATCCCCCCGCTACCTCATTCACCACCTGCACATACGCCTGAACTGCCTGCGCCACATCTTCCGTGGTCACCGACTCTGCCGGATTATGACTGATACCGCGATCGCAGCGCACGAACAGCATCGCCGACGGCCAGCGCTCGGCCACGGCGATAGCATCATGCCCGGCACCGCTCGGCAGCGATACGCTGCGCCCCTGCACCTGAACAACGGCGCGGGTCAGCGCGGCCTGCAGTTCGGTATCACAGGCGGTGGCAGCAATGCAGTAAAACTCCTCGGCGCTGAAGCTGATGCCGCGACGCTGGGCAATCGCCTCGCCTTCGGCCAGCAAATCGGCCAACAGTGCGGAGAGCGGGCCGTCTTCCGGGCCGCGCACGTCGAGCGACAGCGCCACATCACCAGGAATCACATTTACCGCGCCCGGCTGGCACTGCAGCGTGCCGACCGTGGCCACCAGCTGCGGACCAACCTGCGGCGTGCGGCGTTCGATATACACCATCCACTCGGCGGCAGCAGCCAGCGCATCTTTACGGTGGCTCATTGGTACGGTTCCGGCATGACCGGCCTCGCCAACAAAGCGACAGTTCAGGCGGTGCGCACCGTTAATCGCCGTCACCACGCCCAGCGCCAGCTGTTCCTGCTCCAGGCACGGCCCCTGCTCGATATGCAGCTCCAGATAGGCCACGAAGTCTTCGACATCGCGCGCCGACTGCCAGATGCGGTCGGCATTCAGCCCGCAGTTTTTCATCGCCTGCGCCACGGTAATGCCGTTGGCATCCGGGTGATCGACCCAACTTTCCGGCCAGCTGCCGGTCAGGCCGCGGCTGCCCAGCAGGGTGATACCGAAACGGGTGCCTTCTTCATCGCAGAAACCGATAATCTCAATGGCCAGCGGCAGACGCTCGCCGCGATCGTGCAGGTACTGCACGGTTTCAATCGCGGTCAGCACACCGAGCATGCCGTCATAGCGCCCGGCATTGCGCACTGTGTCCAGGTGAGAACCCAGCAGCAGCGCTTTCGCGCCGACCTGCTGGCCCTCATAGCGCCCGCAGATATTGCCGACGCTGTCCTGCCACACTTTCATCCCTGCCGCCGTCATCCACTTGCCAACCATCGCGTTAGCCCGCAGCAGCTCCGGCGACAGATAAACGCGGGTCAGTTCGCCCGGCGTTTCGCTGATTTCTGCCAGCGCATCGCAGCGGGCCATCACGCGCGCCGCTGCCTCAGCGGCGGCGGCGGCCGTCATCAGGCACTCACTCATTAACGGCTCCCGTTATAGTGATCCCAGGCAGCCTGCATCGCAGCGCCCTGGGTTGTGCGGAATCCAAGGTGGTTCAGCACGGCTTCCAGCGCGCTCAGGGTCTGCATCACGCAGTCTTTACGCGCGTTATAGCCCATGGTGCCGATGCGCCACACTTTGCCAATCAGCGGGCCAAACGAGGTGCCGATCTCAATGCCGAAGTCTTCCAGCACCAGCTTACGCACCAGATCGCCGTTGACGCCCTGCGGGATCACCACGCCGAGCACGTTGTTCATTTTGTGGTTAAGGTCACCGAAGGTTTCCAGCCCCATTCCCTGAATGCCTTTCAGCAGCGCGTCGCCGTGCAGCTTGTGGCGGGCGATGCCGTTATCCAGCCCCTCTTCCAGAATCAGGCGCGCGCATTCGCGGGCACCGAACAGCGCGGAGGTAGCCTCGGTATGGTGGTTCAGACGCTCAGGCCCCCAGTAATCCATGATCATGCCAAGATCGAAATAGTTGGAGTAGATCATCTCATCGTCGCCGTCCTGGTGCGCATCGGTACGGATGCCCGCTTCCACGCATTTGCGCTTGCGGATCGCCTCTTCCATCAGCGGGCTGAGGGTGATCGGCGACGTTCCTGACGGGCCGCCCAGGCATTTCTGCATGCCGGCAGAGACCGCATCCAGTCCCCAGGCATCGGTTTCCAGCGCGTTACCGGCGAAGGAAGCGGTCGCGTCGGTGTAGAACAGCACGCCGTATTTACGGCAGATGGCACCCAGTTCTTCCAGCGGTTGCAGCATGGTCGTCGAGGTGTCGCCCTGCACGGTCAGCAGCAGGCGCGGCTTCACTTTTTTGATCGCGTCTTCAATCTGATCCGGGGTGAACACTTCGCCCCACGGTACTTCAATGGTGTGAACTTCCGCGCGGCAGCGGCGGGCAATTTCGCACAGCAGATGGCCGAAACGGCCAAAGACCGGCACCAGAACTTTGTCACCCGGACGAATAGCAGACAGCAGGATGGCCTCGATCCCCGCGCGCGAAGTGCCATCAATCAGCATGGTCCACTGATTTTTGGTGCGGAACACACCGCGATAAAGCGCCATCACTTCGTTCATATACTGGGTCATGGCCGGATCGTACTGCCCGATCAGCTGGCTGGACATGGCGCGAAGCACGCGCGGGTCAGCGTTAATCGGCCCCGGCCCCATCAGTAAACGCTGCGGCGGGTTGATCTGGGTAAATTTAGATAAATCCATCATCGATTCCTATAAGTAAATAACGCTTCAGGCGTTACTGGTGCAGGCAGTTTGCACACGGACAGCGCGCAAGAAGCGGAGCGTACACGTAGTACGTGAGGATTCTGAGCACTGCCCGGGTGCAAAATGGCAAACAAAGTAGCCTAAAGCCCACGCACCGAGGAGATAAACTGTTTAAGCTCATTGGTCTGTGGATTGGCAAACAGGGTTTTACTGTCGCCCTGCTCCCAAACGCGGCCCTGATGCATAAACACTACGCGGTCGCCCACTTCGCGGGCAAAATTCATTTCATGCGTCACGAGGATCAACGTCATGCCCTCTTTCGCCAGCTGCTCCAGCACTTTCAGTACTTCGCCAACCAGCTCGGGATCGAGCGCCGAGGTAATCTCGTCGCACAGCAAGACTTTCGGTGACATCGCCAGCGCACGAGCAATCGCCACGCGCTGCTGCTGGCCGCCGGACAGGTTGGCAGGATAGTAATCCATGCGATCCCCCAGCCCGACTTTATTGAGCATTTCCGCCGCCAGCGCCCGGCACTCGGCGTCGCTTTTTTTCAGCACGCGGCGCGGTGCCAGCATGACGTTTTCCAGCGCGGTCATATGCGGGAACAGATTAAAGTTCTGGAACACCATGCCGACAGAATGGCTGATTTCCCGCGCCTGAGATTCACGATCGGTGATGGTCATCCCGCCCAGTTTAATGCTGCCTTCCTGATAGCCTTCCAGCCCGTTCATGCAGCGCAGCAGGGTACTTTTCCCTGAACCGCTGCGGCCGATGATAGAGATCACCTGGCCCATTTCGATGTCGAGATCCACGCCTTTCAGTACGTGGTTGTCGCCATAGTATTTCTGCACCTGATTAATGGTGATGAGCGGCATTGAATTTCTTCTCCAGATACTGGCTGTAGCGGGACAGCGGATAACACATCAGGAAGTAGCCCAGCGCCACCAGCCCGAAAACTTTAAACGGTTGATACGTCACATTGTTCAGAATGGTTCCGGCTTTGGTCAGCTCGATAAAGCCGATGATCGACGCCAGCGCCGTGCCTTTCACCACCTGTACGGCAAAGCCCACGGTCGGCGCGATGCCGATACGCAGCGCCTGTGGCAGAACCACGCGATACAGCGTCTGGCCGAAACTCAGACCGAGGCAGCGGCAGGCTTCCCACTGCCCTTTCGGCAGCGCCTGGATGCTGCCGTACCAGATATCAATCAGGAAGGCGCTGGTGTAAAACGTCAGCGCCAGCGAGGCGGCGGTCCACGGCGAAACGTCAATGCCGAACAGCGCCACGCCGAAGAAGGCCAGAAACAGCTGCATCAGCAGCGGCGTTCCCTGGAACAGTTCGGTCCAGGCGCGGATAAAGCGGCACGGCCACCGGCGACGGGTCAGGCGAACCATCACCAGCGGCATCGCCACCAGCGTGCCGCCAAAGAATGCCGTCAGCGACAGCAGGATAGTCCAGCGCGCCGCGAGCAGCAGATTGCGCAGAATGTCCCAGTCGGTAAAGGTCGTCATTACGGCTGCTCCCCGAACCATTTACGCCCGGCGGCCAGCAGCAGCTGACGCATGGCAATCGACAGCGCCAGATACATCAGCGTGGTCACCAGATACACTTCAAAACTCAAAAACGTCCGCGACTGGATCAGATTGGCGGCAAAGGTCAGCTCTTCATAAGAGACCTGCGACACCACCGAGGAGCCCAGCATCACGATAATGCACTGGCTCACCAGTGCCGGATAAATGCGCTTCATTGACGGCGGCAGCACCACGCGGATAAACGTCTGAGTGCGGGTTAAGCCCAGCACCCGCCCGGCCTCCCACTGCCCTTTCGGCGTCACCTGGATACCGGCGCGGATGATTTCCGTGCTGTAGGCACCGAGGTTAATCAGCATCGCCAGCAGCGCCGCCTCACCGGCGGTGAGTTTCAGGCCCAGATTGGGCAGGCCGAAAACGATAAAAAATAGCTGAACCACAAACGGCGTATTGCGGATCAGTTCGACGTAAGCGCCCCAGCAGCGGCTGAGTAGTGAGGGTTTACCGCTTCGCAGCGCTGCCCCCAGAATACCCAGCCCCACGCCCCCAACGGTAGCCATCACCGTTAGCTGGATAGTCACCCACAGGCCGGAAATCAGTTCCGGCCAGTAGGGCCACAGCGCGGGAAAATTCAGTTGCCCGATCATCATTCAGCCCCGATTAACCCAGGTCTGCGGGTAATGGCGCTTTCAGCCATTCTTGCGATAATTTGTTCAGCGTGTCGTCCTTCAGCGCCTGGCCGATCAGCTCATCCACTTTGGCCTTCAGCGCCGGTTCATTCTTTTTCATGCCGATAAAGCACGGCGAATCTTTCAGCATAAACTTCGCCACCGGCGCTTTGTCAGCGTTCTGGCGGGCGATGGCGGCCACGACCAGGTTTCCGGTTGCCACATACTGCACCTGACCAGACAGATAGGCCGACAGCGTGGTGTTGTTATCTTCGTAGCGTTTCACTTCCGCCTCTTTTGGTGCCACGCTGGTCAGTACCATATCCTCAACGGCACCGCGGGTGACGCCGATGGATTTGCCGCTCAGCGCCGCCGCGTCTTTCAGAGTACCGTCTTTCGGACCAAACACGCCGAGGAAGAACGGTGCATAGGCGCGGCTGAAGTCGATCACTTTTTCACGCTCCGGATTTTTACCCAGGCTGGAAATCACCAGGTCCACTTTATCCGTCTGCAGATAAGGCACACGGTTTGCGCTGGTGACCGGCACCAGCTGCAACTTAAGTTTCATTTGCTTAGCCAAATACTTCGCCATATCGATGTCATAGCCCTGCGGCTGTAAGTCAGTACCTACTGAACCAAATGGCGGGAAATCCTGCGGTACGGCAATACGGATAACGCCACGTTTTTCAATATCTTGTAGTTGGTCCGCCAGCGCCGAAGCGGTAGACGTCAGCAGTAAAGCGCCAGCCAGTAATGCGAATAAGCCTTTTTTCATTCTCACTTCCCCGGTTAATACATCATGAAACGAAAGATTCTTAAAGAATTTATTTGCAACTAATGTGCCATTGGGGGTTTTAGCGTTGTTATTTCTTGCTGAATTCGAAGCATTGCCACCGCGCACTTGATAAAAACTGATAAAAATCAGAATCAAATAAAGAAACCCCATAAACAAAACCGGGTTATTTCGATGAAAAAATTCAGAAAAGGCAGATCGAAGCGTGAGAAAAGCGCAATAAAAAGGGGCACCGCCTCGAGCCCCATAACGATGCAAAGCACCAAATTAGTGCCCCATCAACGCTGTTCCAACTCGTCCAGCTCGCCGTAAAGATCGGCAATCTGATGGATACGCTGACGCCCGTTGCTGAGTAACTCATGTAAGACGGCATTCGACAGCAGATTGACCAGGCTGTTGGCCGCCGAGTAGCTGTCAAAGGCGGATACGCTATCCAGCGGCGCACACAGCTGCCAGCGCGCCAGCGCGATGGACGTCTGCGCCTGAGGTTCGCACATCACCAGCGTGGGGATATGCCGCTGCTGCAGCTGCTGTAACAGCGGCCGGATAATGCGCGGGCGGCGGCGAAACGCCATCACAATCACCATATCTTCCGGGGTGATGTCGATCAGCTCTTCGGAAAAAGTTTGCCCCGGCTGCGGCAGCAGCTGCACCCGGCTCCGAACCTGCAGCAGCTGCTGGCGGAAATGCAGTGCGACCGGATAAGAGTTACGTAAGCCAATAATAAAAATTCGCTGGCTCTCACACAGCGCCTGCACGACCTGGCCGAAATGCGCGCTGTCGAGGGTGTTAACCCACTGCGTCAGGTTAGCCATTTCCTGCTTGTAGTGGCGTGCTAACAGGGTATTGCCCTGAACCGCATCGCGCACGTCCGTTAACGGCATGCCGCTCTGGCGCAGGGTGCGCAGCTCGTTGCGCATATCTTTATAGGTGTCATAGCCCAGGCGCTTAAATAAGCGGCTTACCGTGGCCTTCGACACCCCGCTCAGCCGCGCCAGTTCCGCGCTGTTGTAACCAATCAGGTCGTCATAATGATCGAAGACGAAATCCGCAATGCGCTGCTCCTGCGGCGAGAGTTGCGCATAGTGACCGCGCAGGCGTTCATCAAGCTGCTTCATGTCTATGCATCCTGTAACTTTTGTTTCATTCCACCGATCATATACAAATAACGTGCCTGTCTGTAGCCGGACAGAAAAATGCCTTCGCTTACGCCCTGCCGACGCCCTGTTTTCCCGGAACGCCCCGCGTGCGTCTGATTGTTATACAAAAACTGGAATGACTCTTGCTTTAGTCAGAGTCAGTTCGAGCAATAACGAGAATAATATGAATCAGAGCAATATGGCACCGCAGGGGATGGCCGTGACCCCACATCATCTGGCCAGCGAGAGCGCACTGGGAATTTTACGGGCGGGCGGCAACGCCATTGAGGCAATGGTCGCCGCAGCCGCGACCATTGCGGTGGTTTATCCCCATATGAATGGGCTGGGTGGCGACGGTTTCTGGCTGATCGTACCGCCGGGCGGCGAGCCGGTCGCTATTGATGCCAGCGGCGCGGCAGGTTCCCTGGCCGATCTCGACTTTTACGCGGGCGAAAGCCATATTCCCTATCGCGGCCCGAAATCGGCGCTGACCGTGGCTGGGACGGTTAGCGGCTGGTCAGAAGCGCTGGCCGTTTCCGGCGAATACGGCGGTGAGCAGCTGCCGCTGGCTCGCCTGTTAAATGATGCGATCCGCTATGCGGCTGACGGTATTCCGATCACGGCTTCACAGGCGGAAGCCACCGCCAGCAAATACGCGGAACTGGCCGAACAGCCTGGTTTTGCTACCACGTTTTTACCGGGAAATGAAATCCCGAAAGCCGGCAGCCGCTTTGTGCAGCCGGACCTTGCCGCTACGCTGATCCAGCTGGCAGAAGAAGGGCTGGACACCTTCTATCGCGGCCCGCTGGCACAGCGCCTGGCCGCTGAGATGTCACAGCTCGGTATGCCGGTGACGCTGGAGGATCTGAATCGTCAACAGGCAAAACGCCGCACGCCGCTGCGCATTCGCCACCAGTCTGGCGATATCTACAACATGACCCCACCCACCCAGGGGCTGGTCTCGCTGGCTATTCTGGGCATCACCGACCATCTGGCGATGGAAGACGCGGACGAGGCGCAGACCATCCACCGCATCGTGGAAGCCACCAAACTGGCTTTCGGACTGCGCGACAGCCATATCACCGATCCGCGTTTCATGCGCGAAGAGATGCAGTCGCTGCTGACATCCGATCGCCTGAAGCAGCTTGCCGATCGGATCGATCTGAATCAGGCCGCGCCATGGGGCAACGGCAAAGGCCCGGGTGATACCGTATGGATGGGCGTGATGGACAGCAGCGGGCTGTCGGTCTCCTTTATCCAGAGTATTTATCACGAGTTTGGCAGCGGCGTCGTGCTGCCGGGCACCGGTATCACCTGGCAAAATCGCGGAGCGTCGTTCAGCCTGGATGCCGATCACCTGCTGGCGCTGGCCCCCGGTAAACAGCCGTTCCACACCCTCAATCCGGCCGCCGCACGGCTGAACGATGGCCGCACGCTGGTTTACGGTTCAATGGGCGGTGACGGCCAGCCGCAGACCCAGGCCGCCATTTTCACCCGTCATGTCGTTCAGGGAATGCCGCTGCAACAGTCGCTCAGCGCGCCGCGCTGGCTGCTGGGCCGCACCTGGGGACAGCTTTCCGACTCCCTGAAGCTGGAGGGGCGATTCAGCGCGGAAACCATCAACGCGCTGCAGGCGCTGGGACATGAGGTCGAGCTACTGCCCGATTTCAGCGAGGCGGTAGGCCACGCAGGCGCGATCGTACGCCATACCAACGGCATGCTGGAAGGTGCCTTCGATCCCCGCAGCAACGGCAGCGCCGCGGGCTTTTAGCAGGAGAAGAACATGACGCCAACTCAGCCTGACTGGGCAACGTATATCTTACAGATGGAGCAGATCCTCGGGATGGATCTCGACGAAGCACGCCGGGCCGAGCTGCTGGTACAGTTCACCCGAATTGCCGCCATGGCGGCACCGCTGATGGCCTTTCCGCTGGATGACCGGCTGGAAGTGGCGGGGGTATATAAAGCATGAATCTGGCCGCTCTTTCCATCAGTGAAATCAGACAGGCGCTGGCAACGGGCGATCTGAGCGCTGCGGATATCGCCAGCCGGACGCTTGCGGCGATAGAACAGCACAACCCGGCGATTAACGCCTGGACCGGCGTGACGCGCGATCGCATGCAGCAGGAGGCTCAGCGCCTCGATCGCCTTAAGCGTGACGGCCAGCCTCTCCCCGCACTGGCCGCCGTGCCCTATGCGGTTAAAAACCTGTTTGATGTGGCCGGTCACACCACGCTGGCCGGGGCCAGCCTGTTCAGCGATCGCCCCGTTGCCAGGGAGGATGCCTGGGCGGTGCGGCAGCTGACCGCCAGCGGAGCGATGCTGTCAGGCATGCTGAATATGGATGCCTACGCCTACGGTTTCACCACGGAAAACACCCACTATGGCGCAACGCGAAACCCGCATGACACTTCGCGTATTGCCGGAGGATCGTCCGGCGGTTCTGCCGCTGCCGTTGCCGCCGGGCTGGTTCACTTCACACTCGGCACCGATACCAACGGTTCCATTCGCGTTCCGGCTTCGCTGTGCGGAATTTTTGGGCTGAAACCCACCTTTGGCCGCCTGTCGCGCAGCGGCAGCCATCCGTTTGTTGCCAGCCTCGACCATATTGGTCCACTGGCTCGGCGGGTGAACGATCTGGCAGAAGTGTATGATGCCCTGCAGGGCCACGATCCCGCTGATGCATTTCAGGCGACGGAAGCCCCTGCCGCCACCGTTTCACAGCTGGATCGTGGGATTGGCGGCCTGCGCGTCGGCGTGCTGGGCGGCTATTTTCAGCAGTGGTGCGATGAGCACGCTCGCACCGCCGTCGCCACCGCGGCAAAGGCGCTGGAAGCCATTGATGAGTTTTTACTGCCGGAGGCCGAGCTGGCACGCGCATCGGCATTTATTCTTACGGCGGCCGAAGGCGGAAATCACTATCTGCCCGCGCTGAAGCAGTCGCCGGAGCGTTTTGAACCGGCATCCCGCGAGCGATTGCTGGCCGGTGTCATGCTGCCTTCGGCATGGTATGTTCAGGCTCAGCGTTTCCGCCGCCACTGCCAGCAGCAGGCGCTGGCGCTGTTCAACGATGTTGATGTGCTGATCGCTCCCGCCACGCCGACCTGCGCCACGCTGATTGGCCAGCAGACAATGCGCATTAATGGCAACGACTTGCCAACTCGCGCGAGTATGGGCATGCTGGCCCAGCCGATCTCATTCCTCGGACTGCCGGTCGCTACCGTTCCGTTACGGACGACGAGTGGGTTGCCGATTGGCCTGCAGCTAATCGCGGCACCGTTTAACGAACAAGCCTGTCTGCGAGCCGCCAGGGCGCTGGAGCAGATGGATATTGCGCAGGCGATGCCTGCAAACATGGAAGATAAAAAATGAAAAGTGAACATATCGATCGCCCGGCGATCCACGCTGAAGTGACAGCGGCCTTTTACCGTTATGAGGAAGCCTTAATCAGCAACGACACCGTCGTACTGGATGAGCTGTTCTGGCACGATGAGCGCACCGTGCGCCTGGGGGCCGGTGAGAATCTGTATGGCATTGACGCTATCCGCGAATTCCGTGCATCACGCTCGCCCGTCGGGCTGAACCGCCAGCTGCGTAATACGGTGATATCCACCTTTGGCGAGGATTTTGCCGTTTGCAGCACCGAATTTACTCGTGAGGGCAGCGATAAAATCGGACGTCAGCAGCAGACCTGGGTGAAACTGCCCTGTGGCTGGCGGATTGTTGCGGCACAGGTCAGCTTAATGGCCTGATTGATGTTCTTCCGATCGCGTAAAAAAACGGATGGGTTTCCCCATCCGTTTTTGATCAGGCCTGCGGAGCCGGATGCGTTTTTATCCAGTGATCGGCGATCTGCTGGCGGGTACAAATCCAGACGTTATCGTGCTGCTGGATATGGTCCAGGAAGCGCTGCAGCGCGCGGAAGCGACCCGGGCGGCCAAGCAGGCGGCAGTGCATACCGATGGAAAGCATTTTCGGCGAGGTTTCACCCTCTTCATACAGCACATCGAAGCTGTCACGCAGGTAGGTGTAGAACTGCTCTGCGGTGTTAAAACCCTGCGGCGTGGCAAAGCGCATATCGTTGGTTTCAAGGGTGTAGGGAATAATCAGGTGCGGTTTAACGGTGCCGTCCTGACAGGTCACCTGGGTCCAGAACGGCAGATCGTCACCGTAATAGTCGCTGTCGTAGGTGAGCCCGCCCTGCTCCACCACCAGCCGACGGGTATTCGGGCTGTCGCGCCCGGTGTACCAGCCCGTTGGCGTTTTGCCAAACAGATCGGTGAGCGTATCCAGCGCCTGCTGCATATGCTGGCGCTCGGTTTTCGCATCCATTCCCTGGTAGTGGATCCAACGCCAGCCGTGGCTGACAACGTCGTAATCTGCGTTTTTGATCGCCTCGACGATCTCCGGGTGGCGAGCCAGCGCCATTGCCACGCCAAATACCGTCAGCGGTAGATTACGCTTTTGGAACTCGTTATGGATGCGCCAGAATCCGGCACGAGAGCCGTATTCATAGAGCGAATCCATCGACATATGCCGCTCGGGATAACTTGCCGCACCGATGATATCGGACAGAAACTGCTCGGAGCCCGCATCACCGTGCAGGACGTTGTTTTCCGCCCCCTCTTCATAGTTGAGTACGAACTGCACGGCGATCCGTGCTTTACCCGGCCAGGCGGCGTGAGGAGGATTCCCTGCGTAGCCAATCAGGTCACGCGGGTAGTTTTTGTTAAAGCTGTACTCTTTCTTTTCCGGACTATCGCTCATCAAAACATCCTTAGTATCGGAACAGATCGTTGCCTTAGTTTAGGCGTTCAAACTGACCTGATAGTTTTTTTCGAATCGGGTAATCCAGATCGCCATGCTTACTGGTATTCAACCCCAGAGCCAGCAGCGACTCCACCATTTTGACCGCCGCGCCCACGCCATCAATCACCGGTACGCCGAGTTCGTGTGTCAGTTCACGCGCCAGATCGGCCATGCCGCCGCAGCCGAGCACAATGGCTCCGCTGTCGTCTTCACGTATGGCTTGTATACAACGCTGGCGCACTTTTTCCTGCGCGATACCGCTACCGTCTTCCAGTGCCAGCACCGGCAGATCAATAGCGTGTACCGCTGCGCAGTGGTGCTCAAAGCCGTACTGCCGCAGCAGATGGCGGGCAATAATGACCGTGCGCGGCAGCGTGGTGACAATCGAAAAACGCGTGGCAACCATTGTCGCCATATGCATTGCCGCTTCGGCGATGCCCACCACCGGGCCCTGCGCCAGTTCGCGCGCGGCCAGAAGCCCCGGATCGCCAAAGCAGGCGATAACGTGTCCCTGAGCGCCCTGCTCGCGCCCCGCTTTGATCTGTTCCAGCACCCCAATCGCCGCGATCGCTTCATCGAAATGCCCTTCAATCGACGGAACGCCCTGCTGCGGGCAAACGGCAAGAATCTCAGTATTACCGGCCGCCACCGCGCGCGCCGCCGTACCGATGGTTTCGGTCATCGCGAGGCTGGTATTGGGATTGATCACCTGAATGATCTGCTTGTTCATGCTCAGGCTCCTTTTGCCGCAAACAGGCGGGCAAAGTCAGGTAGCGTTTCGCCACTGCGCTCAAAGTGCAGACTGGCAACGATATGATCGAAATGTTTCCGTAATGCGTCAGTCAGCCGATCCAGTTCTTTTTCACGCAGCAGTTCCAGCAGCCGGTCGTGGTCGTCGCAGCGGCAGCCGTGCTGCCAGGGTGCGCCGTAGGCCGCCACCACCAGCGAAGAGCGCTGGCTGAGGCGCGTCACCAGCTCGGTCAGCACCTGATTGCCGGATATCGCCTGTAGCTGAATATGGAATGCGGCGGAAAGCCGGATAGCGGCGGCACCATCATGTACGGCATGGGCCTGCTGTTCCTGCTGGTTTATTTTTTCCAGTGCCGCCAGGTGTGGACCCCGGCAGTGCGCCAGAACGTCGGGAAGATTGGCACACTCAAGCAGACTGCGGGTGCGGAAGATATCCTGCGCCTCTTCCACGGAAGGCGTGGCCACCTGCGCACCACGTTTGGGCGTCAGCGTGATCATTTGCACCGCTGCGAGGCGCTGAAGCACTTTGCGGATGCCGGTGCGGCTCACGCCAAAGACCTCGGAAAGCGCCTCTTCCGGTAATTTACTGCCCGGCGGCAGCTGATGTTCAACAATCGCCGTCATTAGCGCCTGATAGATAGGTTCATCCTTATCACTCAGGTCAGAGGCCGTTTTCAGCCCGGTTTCACTCTTCATTACCTTCTCCGGTAAACATCATTTCCATCGACAATCGTACACAGCAATAACCTGTTTTTGTATACAAAGTTTTAAGATCTGGCCTGAATCCTGCAATGACCTTAACAGGCACGTTTTTTCTTACTGTATTCAGAGGAGCAGGTTTCATGCCAAAGAGTCAACTTTCTTCCCCGGCGGCGGCATCAGAGGCCGCCAAAAACTACAGCCCGCGGCTGTGTAATGAAGACCTTGCTCCCGTGCGCAAGCAGAACTGGAGCTGGTACAACATTTTTTCTTTTTGGATGTCGGATGTACACAGCATGGGGGGCTATGTGGTGGCAGCCAGCTTCTTTACGCTGGGGCTGGCCAGCTGGCAGGTGCTGATGTGCCTGCTGGTGGGGATCTGCATCGTACAGCTGTGCGCTAACCTGGTGGCGAAGCCCAGCCAGATGACTGGCGTTCCTTATGCGGTGGTCTGCCGCCAGGCGTTCGGCGTATTCGGTGCCAATATCCCGGCGGTGATCCGCGGTTTAATCGCCTTCGCCTGGTACGGCATCCAGACCTATCTGGCCGCTAACGCGCTGATGCTGGTGTCGCTGAAGTTCTGGCCTGCCCTGACCCCAATGACTCAGGTGTCCTGGCTGGGACTGTCACAGCTGGGCTGGATCTGCTTCGGCATTATGTGGCTGCTGCAGGCTATGGTGTTCTGGCACGGTATGAACGCGATTAAACGCTTCATCGATATCGCCGGCCCGGCCGTGTACGTAGTAATGGGCGCACTTGCCGGATGGATTGTATACAAAACCGGTTTTGACGGTATCTCCTTTACGCTGGCCAGCAAGTCGCTGAGCGGCGGCGAGCAGGTCTGGCAGATGATTACCGCCACTGCGCTGGTGGTGTCATACTTCTCCGGCCCGCTGCTGAACTTCGGTGACTTTGCACGCTACGGTAAAAGCATGGGTGAAATCCGCCGCGGTAACCGCTGGGGCCTGCCGTTTAACTTCCTGCTGTTCTCGATTGTTACCGTGGTGATCGTTTCCGGTACGCAATCGCTGTTTGGCCGCATGATTACCGATCCGATTGAAACCGTTAGCATGGTCGGTAATGACCTGGCGGTGGCGATCGGGCTGTTAACGATGATTACCGCCACCATCGGCATTAATATTGTGGCCAACTTTGTGTCTCCGGCCTTCGACTTCTCTAACTGTTCCCCACAGAAAATCAGCTTCCGTACCGGCGGGATGATTGCGGCCGTGGGTTCCGTGCTGTTAACGCCGTGGAACCTGTTCCAGTCACCGGAGCTGATTCACTATACGCTGGACGTGCTGGGCGCATTTATCGGGCCGCTGTTCGGCATCCTGCTTGCCGACTTCTATCTGCTGAAGCGCAGCAAGATCTCCGTTGACGACCTGTTCGACGACACGCCGAAAGGAAAGTACTGGTACAAAGGCGGCTTCAACCCGAAAGCGATTGCCGCCCTGCTGCCGTCGGTGGGCATTGGCCTGGTGATCAGCTTTATCCCTTCGCTGCACGCGGTGGCGAACTTCAGCTGGTTTATCGGCGTGGCGCTGGGAGCCGGAGCCTACCGCTGGATTGCCCGCGATGAAATGGCCTCTGCACGAGCAGGCGGTGATTACCGTGCCGATGTGGTGATGCAGAAAGAGCAACAATAGCAACGTAATAAACTTAGCTCAGGCGGTCATGCCTGTTAGTGAAGTTTTGAAGAAAGCCGTAACGGATCGCGTTGCGGCTTTTTTTTCGCCGGAACGTTTTTCAGGAAAGCAGAAACGAAAAAGGCCGATTCTTTCGAATCGGCCTTTCTCTGTATACTTGGCGGAACGGACGGGGCTCGAACCCGCGACCCCCTGCGTGACAGGCAGGTATTCTAACCAACTGAACTACCGCTCCGCGCTTTGTTCCCCGTCGGGAACGAATCGGATATTACGTATCGACAAAACGTTCGTCAACGCTTTTTATTCAGAATTATTTCAACTGTTCTTTTTTTGCACTTAAAGCGGTTTTATTGCGCATTTTTAGTGACTTACTGCACATTTTCCTGCTGCGGACGCCACAGGCAGCTGCCGCCTTTCTTCTGTACCAGATCCAGTCGTTTTTCATGCTCGGCCAGTTCCTGCTCGCTGGCGCGCAGAACGCGCAGCCCCGATGAAGGTCGGGCAATACGATGGATAGTATCGCCGCCGCTTTGTTCTTCCTTTTCCCCTTCCATTGAAAACGACAGCGAGGTCTGGCCGCCGGTCATAATCAGGAAGACTTCCGCCAGGATTTCGGAGTCAAGCAGTGCGCCGTGCAGCGTTCGCTTACTGTTATCTATTTCATAACGCGAGCACAGCGCATCAAGGCTGTTACGCTTGCCGGGGAACATCCGGCGCGCCATCGCCAGGCTATCGGTGATCTGACAGAAGGTTTCTGTCTTCGGGATATTGCGTTTGAGCTTGCCGAATTCATAGTCCATAAAGCCAATATCGAACGAGGCGTTATGGATGACCAGCTCCGCGCCGTCGATGTAGGCGAGGAAGTCATCGGCAATGTCGGCAAACGTCGGTTTATCAGCAAGAAATTCGTCGGCAATACCGTGAACGCCAAACGCTTCCGGGTCCACCAGCCGATCGGGCTTCAGATAAACATGAAAGTTATTGCCGGTCAGGCGGCGGTTAATCACCTCGACGGCACCAATTTCAATGATGCAGTGCCCTTCATAGTGGGTACCAATCATGTTCATACCGGTGGTTTCGGTATCGAGTACGATCTGGCGTGTGGTATTTACTGTGCTCATAGGACCCGTTTATGTCAGACTTGGCGTTTTTCTACAGGGAGTCTACCAGAGATGCTTAAGCAGGTAGAAATTTTCACCGACGGTTCGTGCCTCGGCAACCCAGGACCCGGTGGATACGGTGCGATTCTTCGCTACGGCGAGCATGAAAAAGAGTTCAGCGCCGGATTCCATCTGACCACTAATAATCGCATGGAAATGATGGCGGCGATCGTGGCGCTTGAGGCGCTGAAACAGCCCTGTAAGGTCATTCTGAGTACTGACAGCCAGTATGTGCGCCAGGGGATCACCAGCTGGATTCATAACTGGAAAAAGCGCGGCTGGAAAACGGCGGATAAAAAGCCGGTGAAAAATGTCGACCTGTGGCAGCGCCTCGACAGCGCACTTAGCCTGCATGACATCGACTGGAAATGGGTAAAAGGCCACGCCGGTCATATCGAAAACGAACGCTGTGACGAACTGGCCCGCAGCGCTGCCGGTAATCCCACATTTGATGACGTTGGCTATCAGTCGGGTTCCTGAGGGGACCGCGGGTGGAACTGTCGGGTAGCGCCCACGGTTTGTAGCTTCGGCTTGCTGGTACTCTTTTTCATCGGATTGATAATCAACGGGAAGGTGCGCTTGCGGGCCACGATAAGATTCAGGCAGCCAAGCGCAGGCAGGTGCGTGCTGATCACCTTCCCGCCCTGCCGGCTCCAGGGTAATACCTGAAAACCGCTGCGCTGCACCACTTCATAATTCAGCAGGCTCAGCCAGTCCAGCAGCCGCATCTGCGTAAACATACGGCTGTTCCAGGGGATCATACGGTGAACGCCCGGGATCAGCTTGCCGACGCCCAACATACTGAACAGATTGAATCCGCTGATCAGCATCCAGCCGTCATCAATTAATACCCGATCGACTTCACGCAGGATGCGATGCGGATCGCTGCTCCAGGCAAGAGTATGAGCCAGCAGGCAGGCATCCACCGACTTCGATTCAAAAGGCAGACTGAGCGGGTCTGCTTTAACCTGGAGCAGATCGCCTTTCAGTCCCACATTAACCTGATGAGAAATAGCGCAGGCTTCCGTATCAATTTCCGCACTGAGATTGCCCAGCTTGAGCAGATGAAAACCATACAGTTTGGCCAGACTGGGGCGCAGATGATGGGCAAGCGCATCACGATAAAACTCGCCGCAGGGAATTTGCGACCATGAGTCAGGCACGTGGCGGATTTGGCGTGTTTTAGCAGGCTTCATGCTTTACCATCTTCTATCCATTATGAGTGTATACCCAGTCTGATTAGCGTTGCCGCAGGACACCTGGTGCGGCGTCACTGATGAAAAGTATAAAGAGGTGAATATGAATCTTACCAGCATTCCGGCACTTCAGGATAACTACATCTGGATGTTAAATGACACTGCGGGGCGCTGTCTGATCGTTGATCCAGGCGAAGCCGCACCGGTTTTGCGCACCCTGTCCCAAAATCAGTGGCAGCCGGTCGCGATTTTACTCACTCATCATCATCACGATCACGTGGGGGGCGTGGCTGAAATCCTGGCCCGGTATCCTGATATTTCGGTGTACGGTCCGCAGGAAACGCAGGGTAAAGGCGCCACTAAAATCGTCGGCGAAGGCGAAAAAATCAAAATTCTTGACCTGGAATTCGATATTTATGCTACGCCCGGTCACACTTTGGGACATATCTCATATTTCAGTTCCCCTTATCTTTTTTGTGGCGACACGCTGTTCTCCGGCGGCTGCGGTAGATTATTCGAGGGAACGCCAAAACAAATGTTCGAATCATTTCAGAAACTTAATTCACTTCCGGCCGATACTTTAGTTTGTTGCGCGCATGAATACACATTATCGAATTTAACTTTTGCACACGCGATTTATCCGCAACATAAGGAAATAGAACGCTATCTGCATAAAATTAAGGAGTTACGCTCAAAAAACCACATAACTTTACCGACAAAACTGGAACTTGAGCGAAAAATCAATGTTTTCTTAATGACGCAAGATATTGAATTAAAAAAACAAATCGGTTTAGAAACAACTATGCAACATGAGTGGCAGGTATTTGCTGCCTTACGGGCAAAGAAAGACCACTTTTAATATTTTAGGTTGTCATGACTGGGACGAGCACGTATGATTGCTCGTCTTTTAATCGAACTATTGACACACACATGAAGGCTAAAGCGATAATTCTCGCCTCGGTCTTGCTGGTGGGGTGCCAGGCATCAAAGCATGATGCCAACATTCCTGAACAGCATGCACAGAGTTTGTCTTCGGCAGGTCAAGGTGAAAATGGACAGTACTCAGATTCAATGTTGTCCCCTCGATGGCAGGACGATGGAACCGGCCTCGCGCAGGGTCAGGATCTGTGGAATTTCATTAGCGACGAGCTGAAGATGAAGGTTCCGGATAATTACCGGATACGCGAACAGAAACAGAAGTACCTGAAGAACAAGAGCTATCTCCACGATGTAACATTACGGGCAGAGCCGTATATGTACTGGATAGTCGAGCAGATTAAGCAACGCAAAATGCCGATGGAACTGGTACTACTACCCATAGTGGAGAGCGCTTTTGACCCCCATGCAACATCATCTGCGAATGCCGCTGGCATCTGGCAGATTGTGCCGCAAACGGGGCGAAACTACGGCTTGAAACAGAATCAATGGTATGACGGGCGACGTGATATTGTCGCATCGACAAAAGTTGCTCTGGATATGATGCAGCGCCTTAACGACATGTTTGACGGTGACTGGTTACTGACGGTAGCCGCCTATAACAGTGGTGAAGGCCGCGTGCTGAAAGCGATGAAGGCGAATAAAGCCAAAGGGAGACCGACGGATTTCTGGTCCCTGGCGCTTCCACGCGAAACAACGGTTTATGTGCCAAAAATGCTGGCTCTGGGGCAGTTGCTCAAGGACAGCAAGCGCTATGGTATTCGTCTGCCAACGACAAACGAAACCCGCGCACTGGCACGTGTTGAAGTGGGTCAGCAGATTGAACTGACACAGGCCGCCGATATGGCAGGCATGTCTCTGAGCAAGCTGAAGAGTTTCAACACGGGATACAAACGTGGCACAACGGCACCAAATGGTCCTCACTACATTATGGTTCCGAAGTCCAACGTTGCGCAGCTGCGTAATTCACTGGCAGAAGGTGATATTGCCGCAGTTCAGCCAACGTCGCTGGCGAAGAACAGCGTTTCTCCGGCCACCTACAAGGTGCGCAATGGTGATACGTTGTCCGCTATCGCCAAGCGCCTGAGTATTCCGGTGAAGACCCTGCAGCGCGCTAACAATCTGCGTACTGCCAGCATTAAACCCGGCCAGATATTGAATCTGGGAACGAGTAGCAGTACGCGACTGGCAAATAACGGCGACAGCATCACCTATCAGGTTCGCAAGGGTGATTCTCTGGCCAGTATTGCGAAGCGTCACGGTGTGAATATCAAGGATGTGGTGCGCTGGAACAGTGTTGCCAACAATGCCAAAAATCTTCAGCCGGGCGACAAGCTGACGTTGTTTGTAAATAACAGCGCAACGCCAGACAGCTAATCTGTTGAAATACTTGTTAAAAAGCCAATCTTCGGATTGGCTTTTTTGTTTTCTCTCTTCCTGATATCGCCTCCTGCGCAGTTCAATGTGTGATCCCGCTAGCGCTTCCTTTGCAGTGACTGTGATGCAGATCGAATTATCGCACGCCTTTTCTTGTATGGTAGTACACCTGAAATCTAATGTTACCTACATGTTTAATTTTTGTTCTAAGCACGCAAAAAAATAACAACACCAGGCTTCCCGCTCTGCCAGTCCAGTTGCAGAGCGGTACCGATAACGTCGATTCTAAAGGCACAGGATATGACTCTTCCCTCTTCAGAAATGGCCCAGCGGGCCGAAAGCAGGACAGTACCGCCGCTTGCTCATCAGCCAGCTGCCAGACGCGGCTTAATGCGTTTTATTCCGCGAGCGCACCCCATTTCATGGTGGATGCTGGTGATCACCACGCTTGCCATTTTGATGAACTCTATCGACCGAATTATTCTTCCCACGCTGCTACCGGCGATCATGACCTCGTTTAACCTCACCGAGGTGCAGGCCGGCTGGCTCAACTCGCTCAGCTTTGTCGGAACCTTAACAGGTGCCATCCTGTTCGGTTTGTTTTCTGACTGGGTTGGGACCGGGCATAAACGCTGCTACAGCTGGTGTGTGGCGGTGCTGGTTGAAGTAGTTTCCGGTGTAGCGACCGCGTTTTGTAAAACACTTGGCATGTTTCAGGCACTGCGCGTGGCGATGGGAATGGGCACCGGCGGTTCCGAACCGATTAACGTCGCCCTGCTCGGTGAATGGTGGCAGAAGGAAAACCGTGGTTTCGCAATTGGCGTTCACCATACCGGTTTTCCCCTCGGTCAGTTTATCGGGCCGGTGCTGATTGCTGCTATCCTGGCGTTTGCGACCTGGCGTGAAGCGTTCCTGTTTATTCCCATGATTGGGCTGGTGATTTTAGTCGCTCAGCTGCTGCTGGGAACGAAGAAAAATCACGATAAGGTCAATAAATGGATTGTTGAAAATGGCCTTACGCCACCGGTAACGGAATCCCTGCAGCAGACCGTTGAGCAGTCATCCATCTGGGCCAACGTTCTGTCCTGCCTGAAAAACCGCAACTGCCAGCTGGCGATACTGCTGATTTTTGGTTTTACCTGGGCGGAGATGGGTATTGCTAACTTTCTGACGCTACAGTTAACCCGTGAAGTGGGCCTCGATCTTTCTACAGCAGCGATTATCTCCGGGGCTTCCGGCCTAACCGGGTGGATTGGTCAGATCGTCTGGGGAAGTTTCTCTGATATCAAAGGGCGCAAACGCTCACTAACGATCATCATCGCGGGCTGGATATTGGCTGCTGCACTCTGCGTATTCATCCACTCAGCCGCACTGGCATGGGCCATACTGATCTTCTGGGGGCTGTTCCGTAACTCGCCTTTCCCGGTGGCCTATGCACTGTTAATCGACTCATCCCCGCGCGCGGCCGCGTCAAGTATGGGACTGATGATCGGCCTGGCTGTGGGTATTGCCGGTATTCTGGTTGCTCCGGTCAGCGGCTGGATCATCCACAGCTACGGCTTTACCACGCACTACCTGGTGATTGCGGCAGTGCTGGTGATTTCCTGTATTCCACTCTGGTTAATTAAAGAAACCGTTAACGTTAAAAAGGCCTGATATGAGCACTGAACTGGTTAATCTGCTGAGCCGCCACCGTTTGATTGAGCTGAATCATCTCTATGAAGAGTTCATGCCGGTATGGCCAACTCACGGCAAGTTTTTCTGCCATCGTTCAGAAGACTATGTCGCGGGGGACGGCAACTATAACTGCCAGCTCAGCCTTGGCGATCACTGTGGCACCCACGTAGATGCGCCGATTCATTTTATTGCCGAAGGGAAAACCATCGACAGCATTGATGTTCGCCAGCTCACGGGGCGAGGGCGCTGCCTGGATATGTCCCACGTTGAGAAAAACGGCCTAATCACCCTCGAACAGATTCAGCAGTGGGAAGAGAAACACGGCGCGATAGCTGCGGGCGATATCGTTATTTTTCGCACCGGCTATGATAAAAAATGGCAGCCCCGCCCGAACCATCAGGCTTTCCTGCAGGACTGGCCGGGGCTGTCGGGCGAAGGAGCACGTTATCTGATTGATAAAGGGATTACCGTGTTTGGCACCGACGCGATGTCGCTGGATAGCTTCAGCAGCGAGGGACATCCGGCACATCATGCCGTGCTGGGCTCCGATTGCCTGATCGTCGAGAATCTGGCAAATCTGCACTGCCTGCCCACATCGTTTACCTTTATCGCTTTACCGCTGAGGATTAAAGGCGCGTCAGCCTCGCCGGTGCGGGCGATTGCCCTGGTAGAGTCGTAATCAAGCTCAGGGCCTGCTGGCCTCAATAAAAATGATGTCCGTGGTAAAGCTGCCGTCGGGTTGCAGCGCATAGTATCGCTGAACGTCGTAGGGGGCGGAGTGCTGGTAGGCACGAATAGCCTGCACCATCACCTGCGGCGTACGCATGCGCTCAACCCAACTGGTGAATTCCAGCTCCAGCCGGTCGTGGGAAATCGACCCGATGGCTAACCCGGACTCGGTAAACAGCGTCAGCCACTCACCGGGGGAATAATCCCGAACGTGCGAGGTATCGCGCAGCGCTTCAACGGTTTGTAACCAGATATCCAGCACCGGATTCCCCGGCGAATTGACGTCCATAAAGATCGCTTTTCCGCCCGGTTTCAACACGCGGCGAACTTCACGCAGCGCGCTGCCGACATCGTGCCAGTGGTGAGCGGAATAGCGGCTGATAACGATATCAAACTCATCGTTGGCAAACGGCAGCTTTTCCGCATAGCCCTGCCGCGTGGTCAGATGGTGATAACCTCGTTCCTGTGCCGTCTGCGCCACTACCGTCAGCATTTTTTCGGAGAGATCGTAAGCCACCACCTCTTTAACGTGCTGCGCGGCACCGCAGCCTAAATCCAGCACCCGCGCGTCAGATGCGGCATACAAGCGCTCACTCAGCTTAACCAGATCGCGACCGCTGGCGTGTACTGCGCTGGTCAGATAGGCACCTGCCTGCTCGCCAAACTGCTTATCGACGTGATCGTGATGACGGCTTGCCATAATAGTTCCTTTATTTTCAGAAAGTACTCGCGGGGCGTGAGCTGAATTCAACCAGCAGCGGATTGTGATCGGAAGCCGTGGTGACCAGCACCGAAGCCTCGGCTACGCCCATGCCGCGATAGAAGACAAAATCAAGCGGACGGCCGAAGGCCTTACGGCGATGATCGTCAGTAAAGCGTACTTCACGCAGGCCCATTTCTCGGGAAAAACGATACAGGGCATTGATGCGCTGGCGGCTCCAGGCATTAAAGTCCCCGGCCATAATAACCGGCCCCTGATGGTTGATAATTTGCTCACCAATCGGCCCCAGCTGCTTGCTGTAAACATCAATGCCAATGCTGAAATTCACCGCATGAATATTTACGACCATCAGCATCTGACTGTCAGGCAGCGGATAGGCGGTCACCAGAGCGGACTTGGACAGCCGCAGCAGGGGTTCTCGTTCACGCAGTGGGCAGCAATAAACCGGATGCGCTGATGCCAGCGTCATCACGCCAGAAGGATGCTGTGGCAGCACAAAAGCGGGGACCTGGTCTGCCGCAAGGTAATTACTGGTGGCGAAGCGGACCAGCTCAGGGGTGGTTTGTGCCTCCTGCAGAAGCACCAGATGCGCATCTTTACCAAAGTTTTGCAGCACCGACAGCCATTCAGCCCGCTGCTGCTTGAAGATATTCCAGACCAGAACTTTCAGCGAGGTTTCCGTGGTGAGCGGTGCGCCTGGCGGTAATGCCTGTCCGACATGAAGCATCGAGCCCGGCGGAAAAATACGTTCCGCTGGCTGCCCTGCTACATATCTCATGGCATAAGTCTTTTTTCGCACGTTATTGCCTGCACAGTTACAACGAAGGATGCTTTCTATCTTCCAGTTATAGGGGCTTTGCGGTGCAGTTTCAATCACCGCGCTGTAATTCCCCGAGCTTCTCCGTAAGTAAATGCAAACAATGTGCAGGCGAACAGACTGCCGCTTTTGCCAGCGGACTTGGGACTGACAGAACCGCTGTGCCTCTCACCCTGCCCCACTGGCAAACGCGTCTACAGACGATATGGCACGGCAGTCATGAAGCACGCCGCCGAAAGCGTTCAACCTCTTCAGGCAGGCGATACAGCGAATCGATCGCCACATCCGCCCCTGCGGCGATAAGACGGCTGGTGTGATCTGGCGTGGTATGCGCACCGCCGGTGAATCCGACCACGTACATACCGGCCCGTTTTGCCGCCATCACGCCGTGTACCGAATCTTCAATCACCAGCGTGTTGCCCGGCCGCGCATTAAACTGCCGCGCGCCGTGCAGAAAAATATCCGGCTCGGGCTTGCCTCGCCCCGGTCCCAGATCTCTCGCCGAATAGACATGTGGTGCAAACAGGCTTTTTAGTCCGACCTGCGTCAACACAGAGTCCAGCTGTTCGCTACCGGAATTGGAGCAGATGCATTTCGGCGTTGCAATCGCGCTGACCACCTCCATGCTACCCGCAATCCTTTCCAGCTCGAGGGCAAATTTTGCCATCAGCCGGGGATAAAAATCCTCACCGATATTTGCGGGCAGGCTCACCCCGCTATCCTGCCGGATACGCCCGATTAACGCATCCCAGTCCAGCCCGCTGTATAAACGCGTAAAACCGGCAACGTCAATGTCTACACCGTGCTGATTCAGCAGCGAGACGGTTAATCTGATACCGATAATTTCAGAATCAATCAGCACGCCGTCACAATCAAAGATGATCAAATCCAGAGTCTTCATTATCTGTTCTTCACCACGTTCATCATACGAAGGGCGGCTAAGCGCCGCCCGAAGGTCATCTGTTAACGGTCCAATCTGTCAATCAGGCCACGTTAAGCTGTTTTTTGTACTTCACCAGCAGCTGCTGGATATCGCGAAGCCGGGAAACCGCAATCGAGGAAAGCTTCTCTTTCGACACGTTACGGTCAAGTGAGATGCAGTCCTTCCACAGTGAACGCCCAGCTATCACCCCGGAAGCCCCGTTACGCAGCGAGATATCCACCTGAGTGAGGAAGGTAGCATGATCGACCCCGGCAGACAGCACGGCCCACGGCACGTCACCGCAGATATCCGTGACCGCTGCACAGGACTGTTCGCTGCCCGGATAAGAAATTTTCAGGACTTTAGATCCGCAGTCAATACACGCCTGGCAGCCTTCCTGGATCAGCTGAGGGATTTTGCTCTGGTATTCCTCTTTGCTCTCACCTTCCAGCTGATAGGTTAGAAATTCGACCACCAGGAACAGATCCTCGTGGGCAAAATCGGCAATCACATCACGTAGCGTCTGCAGGTTGGCCACGTTGGCTTCCGGCTTATCGCTGCGCAGATAGATCATAATCTTGCCGCCCGTCGCCCCCAGCTCACGCACTTTGCGAGCGGTGACCCCCTCAACCATGTTTGAAATGCGATACCCTTCCGGTGACGTACTCCAACCGGAGGCATCCAGACCAATGAGTAATCCGGTATCGCGCGGCACCACGCCTTCATCAATAATCCCCGGAACGGCGCAGATCGGGTCAACGAGTACGCAGCCAGCCTGTGAGGCCAGATAGGCGGTGATATCGTATTTCGTTTTTCCTAAGGTTTCATTACTGATTAACGCCTGCTCTTCCGGCGTTGCCGCCAGCAAAGTACGCATGCCACCACGCTGGTCGCAGGCAACCACCATCATTGAGCCGGTTGCATCACAAATCATTTGATAACCACGTCGTTCTGCCGTTGTCATTTTGTTCATCAATGTATTCCTCATAGGGTGAGAGTAAGTAAATTTTAATTACGCTGATTGTTCTCTTTGATCCAAATAATCAGTTCGTCATTGCTGGCGCCGATATTTTGGTCAACGGTATACATTTTCCCAAGGCACATTGGCTTTGCGTTTTCAGCCAGTAAAATAAGCTCAGGAATATATTCCTCACCCGGGTGACCTTTTACCCGGCAGTGGCAGCGTTGTTTATATCGCTCGGCCACCAGGTCAGGCGACGCCTTAACCCATATTTCTAAAACTCTGACTTCACCAAGTTTTTCCAGATATCCTTCAAGTATCGATTTATCACGAAAACCAAACCAGGCGTCCATAATAAATACTGTCTCTGGCGGAGAGGACATCACAATGTTAAACATGGACTCGTAGGCCGCATATCCCAGCTTTCTGTTTAATGGCCTGTCGATAATGTCCGCGAACTGAACCATAAAAGGCTCTTTAATTTCATCGATACTCAGCACCGGATAAGAAAAATAATCGGCAATAATTTTCGCGACTGAACTCTTACCTGATGCCGGGATACCGTTGACTAGAATCAGTGTTTTCATAGTAGTCCGATAATTTCATCAATCGTTTTCGCTTGCCTGATATGTCGTAACGTCTCCTCCTGCTCCAGTAGCCCAACGATGGATGCAATGCCTTCGGTGATATGGGAATCGCCATTCACACCGCCGAACATTACAACGATATCGACCGGAGGACTTCCGTTAATCGACGTCGGTTTGTTTAATGTCACCATGCTAAAACAGTCTTTAATGACACCACATTCCGGTCGTGCATGTGGAATAGCAATACCTTCATCAAAAACATAATAAGCACCGTATTCGATCGTATTATCAATCACCGCCTGCGGGTAATGTTCAGTGACAAACCCGCCTGCAATTAATGGCCTTGCCGCCTGGTGAATGATTTCATTCCAGGAATCAACTTCCATCTGGACTTGAATATATTGGTTTTCTGCAAGAAAGTGCTTTATGCTCATGTTACCTCATATATTTTTTCGGATGGTATTCCTTAGCTCATCCATTTTTATAAAGACATCATCTACACGATGACGATATGTCTTACTGGATGAATAAATCTTTATCGCCTGATTGTATTTAACCATTAATACTTTCTGCGCATTATTATCAGCAGGGTTAGCCGCCAGTTCGGATTCAAGCTTCTTTAATTCAGTAGCAATACTATCTGCCTGTTCATTATTTTCCGTTTCTGTTGCTGAATTTTCCGGGCTGAACATTTGCTTTAGCTTTGAGAACATAGTTCCTCCTATTTGCTCAACTTTCTATTGGCAAACCAGACAATAAAGACGACGAAAGCAATAAAGCCGATGACAAATGGCCACTCATTCTGGAAGGCGTGGCCGAGCACCAGTCCGGTCGCGATCACATCTGAATCACTGAAGGTCACGCCTTTGAAACCGAAGGTTTCCAGCAGGGGCACCAGGATTGCCGGCAGCAGGGTAATGAACAGGCCGTGGACCACACCGCCAATTATCGCGCCTTTACGCCCGCCCATTGCGTTGCCAAACACCCCGGCAGCACCACCGGCGAAAAAGTTGGTGAGCAGCCCCGGCAGGATCATCGCCAGACCAAACATCGGGAAGACGATCATGCCGATAATCGACCCCACGGTGGTGGCCAGGAAGCCGACAATCACCGCATTAGGGGCATACGGAAACAGTACAGGGCAGTCGAGAGCGGGTTTAGCATTCGGCACCAGGCGCATGGCAATGCCACGGAAGGCCGGCACCAGCTCGTTAAGCAGCAGGCGTACGCCGCTGTACAGGACAAAGACCCCGGCGACAAACTGCATCGACTGCATAAATGAGAACATGATGTAGTTGGTACCGTTGGAGAACTGGGCGATGTAGTCAGGACCGGCGAAAATGGCGGGGATGATATACATCGGCACCATGATAACCGCCATCGACAGGTAGGTATCCTGCAGGAACTTGAAGTTATCCGGCAGCGTCAGATCCTCGGTTGAGCGCGAGTTCTTACCAATGGCTCTGGCAACCGCCGCCTGCACCAGGTAGCCGATAGTACAGAAGTGACCCAGTGCGACATCATCAGAATCCGTGATTTTGCGTACGATGGGCTGGGCGATGGCCGGCATCAGTACCGCCATGATACCGCCGAAGATCCCCCCGGTCAGAATCAACGTCGCACCCGTCAAACCGGCTTTGTAGCCAATCACGGTGCCGATTGTCGCCATCCACAGCAGCGCCTGCCCGGTCAGGAAGATATATTTAAACGGCGTGATACGGGCAATGAGGATATTGACGGCAAAAATCACCAACAGCGTCAGTGCCACTTCCGAACCCAACTCACGATTCGCTACGCCTGCGATAGCCGCCACATCCGTTATGTAGCCCTGCATACCGAAACCGCTGGTAAAGATGTCGTTGAGGAAGGTTAAGGCGGCAACAATGATATTGATTCCCGCCATCATGATCAAAAAGCCCAGTAGCGTTTTGAAGGTGCCCTCAATCGTTTTACCGACGGATTTTTTCTGTAGGATCAATCCCAGCATGGCGATCAGTGCAATCAGTATTGAAGCCTGGCCGAGAAAGTCTTTCACAATAAAATGAATAATAGCGTCCACTTGTCACCCCAAGTTTCAGTTTGAGTTCATATAGGCGAGGATTTTTTCTTCTATTTCTTTTTTATCAGTGAGCTTATTTAATATAATGACTTTCTTTTTTTGATCGTCGCTGGCGTCCGATGTTAATACATCAGCAAACATTTTCTGCGTCAGAATAATGTCATATTTGAATGAGGATGCTTCTGATACTGTAGTGTGCTCAATATCGGCATCAATACAGAGTTTTTGTAAAACAGATTTTGCGCTCATTTCAATCGCAAAACTTGAGCCAAGACCACAGCCACATACGCAGAGTACTTTAAGCATGTTAACACCTCAGATAAGGTTATTTATTTTAGCCAGTTTGTAGAGGTTACTATCTTCATCCACTAAACGTTTGTCGGAATTTTCAAGATCGATCGGGATTGCTTTATTATTGTTATTCATAACAATGACTTTATTGGTCAGGCCGCTTTTAATGCATCGAACAACTTCCTCTGCAAGAATAGCACCCTGAATAATCTCTTCACCGGTAGGCTTACCGCTGCGTAATCCATATCCCAATATGGTTTTTCTGATTCTGATACCAATTTTATGTTCAAGCTTAGCGATCATAGTATCGATAGCGCCCTGGAATCCCGGAGTGTACTCTTTGGTATAGCCTTCAGAACAAAGAATAATGACGCTATTCTGACTGTCGATTTTTTGCTTTATCCGACCTGCCAGAGTGTCGATATCCCAGGGAACTTCAGGGATCAACGCAATATCCGCATTACTTTTCAGTGCAGCCTGTAATGTCAGTTCGCCGCAATAACCACCAAGCAGCTCGATCATAAAAATTCGGCCCGGCAAACCCCGCCCGGTGTTACGTAACTTTTCCACCTCACTAATAACCTGTTCACAGGCGGTAGAAAAACCAATGGTATAACTGTTTCCCGTAATGTCATTATCAATGGTCATTCCTACGCCATAACAGTTAATATCATAGGTACTGAGCATTTTCAAAAATTGAAATGAACCATCACCACCGCCCATGATTAAACAGTCTAGTTTCTTTAGACGGATATTTTTAGCAATTCGTTCATAGTCAGATCGTTTACACTTATCTTCTTTTCTTCCCGAAGAAATAATCGGCACGGAAGAAATTGATAAATCAACCAGATCGCGGCGAGATATGTCTTTGCAGCGATTTTCAATCAGGCCGTTAATACCACCATCGAAAATAACGATTTCAGCATCCGTCATACGGTCAATCTGAAATAAAAAATTATTCATTCCGCTGACATCACCACCGCTTATTACTAATCCTATTTTCATGGCTGACCTCAGATATATATTCATTTGAAACGTGCAGTGAATGTTAAAGAAGCATGAATTTAATTTTTTGAAGTAAGTCTCATTTTTGAAACGATTTTGACTATAGAGGCGTCTTGACAAGCTGATTACAAGGTCAGTTTTGTGATACATATCACTCAATTTAATCGGGCATTGCGCAATAAAAAATATAACTTATTGATTTTTAATATTAAATATTATGTGATCTATGTGGTGTTATTTCATCTTTCCGGTCCGAATAAGCTCTTCGCTATTTTGTGAGTAATTTCACATTAATCCAGGTTCTGAGATTTTTTGATAGAGCCGGCTGGCACCCCGATTTCGGAAATAAGGTGTGGATATGTGTGAGTAAGAAGATGTGATGGAATGCAGACTTGAAGCAGAAAAGGTGGATAGCTTTAGAAGATGTATAAGTGTGAAGATACAAGAGGTACGGCGGTATGAGGATTTGGAGGATATGGGGGCGTATAAGGATGAAAGTGTGATGGTGTGATGGTGTGCTGATCTAACGTGAGCGTCTGTAGAAGACGATTGGGAGTGACGATACTACAGAGGTGAAGCCCATAGCTCCAGACATGCGGCTATAGAAACATAAGAGGGCACTAAGATGTCAAAACGAAAAAGCCCTGATCTAATGCTCAGGGCTATCGTAATAAGTGGCGGAACGGACGGGGCTCGAACCCGCGACCCCCTGCGTGACAGGCAGG
>NZ_JACVTS010000028.1:0-82418 GCF_016624545.1 Erwinia sp. S38
GCGCAGGCGGCCAAAATACGTTATCGTTCATACGGATCGGGGCGGGCAATATTGCTCAGCGGACTATCAGGCGCTACTGAAGCGGCACAATCTGCACGGGAGCATGAGTGCCAGAGGGAACTGCTTTGATAACGCCTGCGCGGAGAGCTTCTTCCACTCGCTGAAGGTGGAATGCATCCATGGAGAACGTTTTACCAGCCGTGAAATGATGCGGGCAACGGTGTTTAATTATATAGAGTGTGATTACAATCGCTGGCGTCGTCACAGTGCCTGCGGCGGCCTCAGCCCGGAACAGTTCGAAAACCAGACCCTCGCTTAGGGATGTGTCCACATTACGTGGGTAGGATCACTTTCGGGGTCGAACTAAAAGGTACAAAGATCGAATTTTCGAATTGGGAGATACATATGCGTAAATATTTTCTGGCCTGTTTTTTTGCTCTGTGCACTTTTTCTGTGAGTGCCGGGCATGGTGGGGCTGGCGGTAAAGGTGGAGCCGCCGGTGATATGGGTAGGCAAGGTACAGACGGTGCTGACGGCGGAAATGGTTCGGATGGCGGCAGCGCAAGCAATACCCCCGGCAGGCCTGGTTGTCCGGGCGGAACAGACCCTGATTCTACTGGTAAATTTTATCTTCCGGGAACGAAACAGCAATGTAATCCGGGCAGGCAGGACTCGATGAAAAAACATCAGCCTGTGGTTGTCGGCGTCTGATTCGCAACAGACCGCCTTATGTTAAATCTATAAGTCCATAGGCGAGGATATTCCAATGACCAAAACTGTCGAAATCACCAATGCAATCGAACTTAGAAAAAAAGGATTTTTTGAAAAAAGTAGGAATGTCCTGTTGTCTTTGATCAGCAAAGGACAAGACTGCGGGATAATTTATCTCAATATCGCATGGGCATACGATAACCAAGGCTTAGAAGAAGAAGCTTTGGGTTATTATATGAAAGCCTTAAATGAGCCTTTATCAACAGACGATTATTTCGAGTCTAAATTTGGCCTTGCTTGTACTTATCGATGCTTAGGTGAGTTCAACAAAGCTAAGCTAATTTTCGAGGAACTTACTATTGAGTATCCCTCGAAAATAGAAATCATCCCTTTTTTTTCACTCTGCTTAATGTCTTTAGGTGAGAAAGATTCTGCATTCAAAATGCTATTGGAACTCTTGATAAAGTATCCGCCTACAGATGCTGTATCTAGCTATAGAAAAGCCCTTACAGGGTACGTCAATGAAATCTAAGAACTATTATGTTAAATACATTCGGGAAATTCCCGCGGAGATTAGTATTTTTAAATCACTCGGAAAATAAAGGATTTAATTCATGACATTAAGCATACGAGAAGCTGGCCTGACGGATTCAGTACTACTAAATGAACTTGGCTACAACATCTATCGCTCGAATTTCAGTCATATGTGGATCTCAGAATCCGAAATGGACGAATTTTTGGATGCTGAGTACTCATACCCAGTGCTTGAAAAAAGTTTGCAAGAAAGCGGTACATCCTGGTTTCTGGCAGAAGCAAACTACCCTGTCGGCTTTGCAAAAGTTACATGGGAAAGCCCCTGAGTCTGAACTGACCCCCGAGACTTACATTTCGGGTGTCTTGCTTAACAAGTTGTATCTGGCTCCGACAGAGACGGGTAAGAACTATGGGAAGATTATGTTTAAAAAATTTATAGAGCTTGCTCAGAGCCGTGGGAAAAAATATCTGTGGCTAGAAGTGCTTGAGCAGAACGAACGGGCTTACAGATTCTATGAAAAACAGGGGATGGTACACATCAAAGACACAGTCCTCAGAACTGCTTCACAAGAGAGCATTCTGAAGGTAATGGGAATGACCATTTGAGTTCGCTGCCGGGATGTTATGGTAAATCAGGTTGGGTTTCTTCCCAGTGCTTCATTTCTTCTGCGATAAACCAGTTAACAAGGTCTCTATAGATTTTTTCTATAAGGTCTGAGCTTAACCCCTGTTCTTCAGCCCAAGTTCTGCGCTCTTTCAGCATTGTGTCAAAGCGGGATTGAGCTTTGACCTGATCTGGTGATTTTTTGAATTGGGATGCCGCTTTAACAAATTCATACCGCTCACCAAGTAATGAGATCACCTCATGGTCGATACGATCTATTTCAGTTCTGATCTCTGACATGTCCATGCATTGGGTAGCTTTTTTCTCGCAAATTTTCTGAACCATGGTTGTCCTGTTGAGGTTTAGCTTATCGGTCTCGATAAGCTAACACAGCGATTTTGGTCAGAGTACGGGAAGTAGTGTTATGGTTAATGAGATAGCGTTCTTAAATTTCAGATTTTAGTAGGAATATAGTGGCCACTATAAACTGTGAAAAACGATAATTTATTTCTGTTGTTCCAGAGTTATTATATAATGCCACTTCACTGTTCAGTTAGGATATATCCTTCCATTGATACATTTTTTTTGTGGCAATCGAAAGTATTGAATCGCCACGGGTTTAACAGACACCTCGGAGTCATTTAAGATGGCTTAAAGAGAGGTGCCCATGAGCGGTAAGCGTTATCCCGAAGAGTTTAAAATTGAAGCAGTCAAACAGGTTGTTGATCGTGGTTATTCTGTTTCCAGCGTTGCAACACGTCTCGATATCACCACCCACAGCCTTTACGCCTGGATAAAGAAATACGGCCCGGATTCTTCCAATAATAAAGAACAGTCAGATGCTCAGGCCGAGATTCGCCGTCTCCAGAAAGAGCTGAAGCGTGTTACCGACGAACGGGACATATTAAAAAAAGCCGCGGCGTACTTCGCAAAGCTGTCCGACTGAGGTACGCTTTTATCCGTGACAACACCTGTTGTTGGCCTGTTCGCCTGCTCTGTCGGGTGCTGGATGTTCATCCCAGTGGCTTTTACGCCTGGCTTCAGCAGCCGCATTCACAACGCCATCAGACAGACCTGAGACTGACAGGACAGATTAAACAGTTCTGGCTGGAGTCGGGATGCGTCTATGGTTATCGCAAGATCCATCTGGATCTGCGGGACACCGGGCAACAGTGCGGAGTCAACAGAGTCTGGCGACTGATGAAACGTGCCGGGATAAAGGCTCAGGTCGGATACCGGAGCCCGCGGGCACGTAAAGGCGAGGCCTGTATCGTGTCGCCCAACAGGCTCCAGCGACAGTTCAATCCGAATGCTCCGGATGAGCGTTGGGTAACGGACATCACCTACATCAGGATCCACGAAGGCTGGCTGTATCTTGCCGTGGTTGTTGATCTGTTCTCACGCAAAATTATCGGCTGGTCGATGCAATCCCGGATGACAAAGGACATTGTCCTGAACGCATTGCTGATGGCTGTATGGCGGCGTAATCCCCAAAAACAGGTGCTGGTTCACTCTGATCAGGGCAGTCAGTACACAAGCCATGAGTGGCAGTCGTTCCTGAAATCACACGGCCTGGAGGGGAGCATGAGCCGTCGCGGTAACTGCCACGATAATGCGGTTGCAGAAAGCTTTTTCCAGTTGTTGAAGCGTGAACGGATAAAGAAAAAGATCTATGGAACGCGGGAAGAAGCCCGCAGCGATATTTTTGATTACATCGAAATGTTTTATAACAGTAAGCGCCGGCATGGTTCGAGTGATCAGATGCCACCGACGGAATATGAAAATCAATATTATCGACGGCTCAGAAGTGTCTAGATTATCCGTGGCGATTCATACAGTTATGATTACTATTATGACAACCACCGAAACAGCGCCTCTAACGAACATACCAGCCTGCACGTAAACGATAAATTCGTTCCCTACGGCGGCCTGCTATGGGATTTTTCCACTAACTACACCTGGTATCTCAGCTACGCCGATATCTACAAGCCGCAAAGCGAGCGGGACAACAACAACAATATTCTTCCGGCCATCACCGGCGTCAATTATGAAACAGGAGTAAAAGGCGAATTTCTGAATGGCGATCTGAACGCCTCACTGGCGTTGTTCCGCATCATTCAGTCCAACCGCGCCCTTTCCGAGCCTGACAGCTCGGTATGTATAGATGCCGACAGCGGCTGCTACAGCTCTGAGGGTAAGGTGCGCAGTCAGGGCGTCGAGCTTGAAATAGCAGGTCAGCTCACCGAAGGCTGGCAGATACAGGCAGGCTACACGCTAACTAACAGCAAATATCTGGAGGCAACTGAGAGTCAAAAAGCGGCTGGATTCAGCCCGCGCACTCCTAAGCACATGTTCAAACTTTACAGCAGCTACACGCTGCCCGGGGATTTGAGCAAGTGGACTATCGGTGCAGGTCTGACGGCGCAGACTGCTACAGCAACCTACATCAATCGTACCTATGGATTGTCTCAGGGTGGTTACACTCTGTTGAACGCCAACGTGAGCTACCGTTACAACGATAACCTGAGCTTCAACTTGGTGGGTAACAACCTGACTGACAAGATTTATTACCGCAATCTGGTTAACCGCCATCTTGGGGGCAACAACTTCTATGGTGATCCGCGCAACTTTTTACTGACCGCGAAATATACCTTTTAATTACCTCCTTACACCTGATGGAATGCGATCTGCTGCTGGCAGATCGCTGGTTTGATGCCTGATGCAATCACTTAAACGTTTTTATTATCTCATTTCCCCTTTCTGGGGGACCCGAAGAGCTGCTCTTAACTGGCTTTTACTACTGATGATTGTTGTCCTGACGTTATCGGTGGTGGCCATCAGCGTTTTGTATAATAACTGGAGCAAAGATTTTTATGATGCGTTGGCTGATTATTTTCAGCATGCATCTGTTGCTACCTTAGCTCAGCGCTATGCGGGCTATACAGGGCTGTTTGTTCTTACTATCGTCTGCGGAAACTGGCTGAAAAAGTTGCTAATCATACGTTGCCGCCATGAAATGACGCAGCATTTTGAAAAAATGTGGTTGACAGGCAGTGCCCACTATCGGCTCAGTATGACCAGTGAGCCCGACAATCCGGATCAGCGAATTGCTGAAGACATAAATCTGTTAATTGAACAAAGTCTGGGGTTGTTACTTTCGCTGGTAAAAAATACTGCTCGTCTGTTTTCATTCATCACTATTCTCTGGCAGCTTTCCGGCGTGCATACACTGCACGTCAGCGAGCATCTGATCATAACCATCCACGGATATCTGGTATGGATTGCGCTGGGATATGCCATTGTGAGCAGTGCACTTACTCATCTCTTCGGTCGTCGTTTGCACAGGCTTAACGTGGAACAACAACATGCTGAAGCAGACTACCGCGCTACGCTTCTGCGCGTGCGGGAACATGGCGAACAGATCGCTTTCTATCGCGGGGAAAAGGCAGAGAAAAAACGAATGCAGCAACGTTTTATGACCATTACGAAAAACTGGCGGAGCCTTATGGCTCAGGAATTCCGACTGGAGACTTTCACAACTTTTTACTTCCGGTTTAGTCTGATGATCCCGGTTTTCGCTGTACTACCATTGTACCTGTCGCGTCTGGTCTCGCTGGGTGCGATTATGCAGGCTCGGGCAGCTTTCGGCTATGTGCTGGATGCCTTTGGCTGGTTTATCGACTCTTATCGCCAGTTAGCACGATGGTCTGCCACCGTTGAACGTCTGTGGGAATTCCAGCACAGCCTGCAAGATTTACCGACTTTTCCGACAATTCCCTGTGCAGGTAAAGAGCTGAACATCTCAGGTCTGACGGTAATCAAGCCCGGCGGCACAACTTTGTTTTCGTCCTTTACAGCCAAACTAATGCCTGGTGAATGGGCCTTACTCTCAGCTCCCAGCGGTAGCGGCAAGACAACACTTTTGCGAACACTGGCCGGTCTTTGCCCTGCCGCATCGGGCAAGTGGTGTATTCCTGCAGGGGGCATGATGTGTCTGCCACAAAAAAACTATTTACCGCAGGATACGCTGAGTCGTGTGCTGAGCTATCCGCTGGCGCAAACCCCAGATAAATCGCAACTGTACCGGGTTTTAACCAGGGTTGGACTGGAATCACTCTGCCTTCGGTTGGATGATGTATGTGACTGGGACCGGGTTTTATCTGGCGGCGAGCAACAACGTCTGGCTCTGGCCCGCGCCCTGTTATTGCGCCCTGCTCTGTTGTGTCTGGACGAGGCAACCAGCAATCTGGAAGACGCAACTGCCATTAGACTGCTCAAACTGCTACGACAAGAAATGCCAGAAACGATAGTACTGGCCATCAGCCATCAGCCTGCCGTCCACGCACAATTTGAACATCACTGGCTGTTATCATCGCAGTACTGACAGCGGGAAAAAAGATGGTGCCCATGTGGATTCAGGCCCTCTGCCATCGTCTGTTGGCAAATGCTCAGGTCTCTGCAGGCAGGCTTGGCTGCTGGCTGCTGCATTGTTGATTTTTCGCAACCTCGGTTGGAGAAGCTGGATCCTTTGACAAATACAATTCATTTAATTATATTGAAAAATTCATTAAATTGAGCTTGCTGTTAATTTTGGCTCATAAATGAAATGCTTGAATAATAAATAACATGGAAATTTTTAGATGAAAAGAAAAATTATTTTAAAAGCGTTACTTGTCTCCACTATGTTATCTGGGTGTGGAATGGTTGATAATGCTATCAGAGGAGATGAAAACCTTAAAGAAAAAGCTGCATTTGCTTTGGGAACCACCTCAGATAAAATAACGATAAGCAACAGAAAGGCTGATATAGACTCGGTTAAATTCAATGCAACCACGAAAGGTAAAGTATATCAATGCTATTATACCACCGCAGGTATAAGTAGCGATGCATTATGTTCTCCAACGGACGGTTCCAGTTTGCCGGCTGGATCGCAATGTAATGCTTTACTTAAAGCAGCCAATAAGTGTTGATTTGTTTGTTGTTATAAATTTTAACATGAGCATACATTTCAGATGTTGGTAATGCATGCTCATATTAAAAATCCTGTTCTTTGAACTCCTATGAAAGGCCAGCTTCAGCCATAACAATATGTGTTTGTTATTTTTGCAACCCATTTAAAAAACAATCATCAATAGAAGTGTCCAGGATTTATCGTAGCAATGTACTTCAGGGTGTAAAATAAATAGTTGGCCCGAGGGGAATCCGGTACAGGTAACACACCCAAATAATTCATATATTTGTTCCTTACATGATTTAATTCTGCCATCCAGGTTTCATATCATGAAAATAAGATATGATTGCAGGGAATACAAAGACCTTTCATTGAAGTCAAATACCGTCAAGCAAAGCTCGTGGGACTGCTGCAGATGGCGCCCACAGAGAAATCACAACTGGAAGATCCTTTACAACGCCGCTGATGAGCGTAAGGGATAGTGCGCTGCAGTTATACCAGATTGCATGGTTATTCCATAATCAACTTCAGTTTTCTCACAACTGTAGCGCTTAGGCTGCATGGTTTCAAAATCGCTTCAAGTACAGGAAATTTTCAAAATCACAGTTCCTTGAGTGGAAAAGACAATTTTTGACGCGCAAAGACATTCATTATTCTGATGAACTTAAATAAGATGATTAAATCACTACCATGAACAGGTGCAACCAACCCTAAAAATATCTATCTTAATGCATACAAGCCCCCCTGTTTTTATAAATAAAAAAACCAATAAATGCATTCAACATTTCATAGTTGATGCTCGATAAACTGATGCACAGCAGGTCTGGTAATGAACGACTTTATTTTGTTGATTTCAGCAATAATTCTTGTTTTCATTTCTTTCTACAGTCTCTTTTCATATAGAAGAGATTTAAAACTCACCAGGTTCCCCAAAAGAAGAAGATAAGAAGTTACGAGGCATGATATCCAACAGGTCTTAATTTAAATGATCACCTTAATTGATTTTCTATTTTAATTTATTTATCTGACTTTTACTGAGGCGGGCTTTGGGATGAAATTTTCACCCAAAGCCTTTCAGTTCTGATCGCTAAATTAGAATTCTGAAAAAGTCAGTTATCTTGATGTATAAATATTCCAGAAAGTAAGAATTTAATCAACAACTATGGATTGTCGGTATTTTAAGAAAAAAAGGATATTTTTTTAATCAAATAACCCGAAATGAGTAGTAAACCTTCCATCCACATAACCCTCTAAAAGCAGTAACGAATTGGTTTCTAATATCGCTTATATCTGATAGTATTATCAGGATAAATATTCTCAACTTGTGGTATCCACGGAGATGCGGGAATTTACGATCTTCGGATCAGTTCACCATTACAGTCAGATCATTCGTCCGGCAATGACAAATGGCTTTTTCAGTGCAGGTGTCAATATTTCAGGGGACTATTACGTCATTCCAAAAGGACCTACCAGATATTTTACATCGTATGCAATCTGTTATGCGGTTCATGCCACTGCCACACTGTATAAAAAGTCAGTCATATTCCCTCGCTTCCGGTCTCATCACGCCACTTAGAGCTCGTTTTTACAGTAATATAAGGCTCAGCTCGTTCTTACCGACAGTGCCTTTAGAATTCATTAGTAACTCGTATTGTGGGAGAGAATCCACCGGAGTACTGTAAACCCATTCTGCTGTAACCAAACTGACATCCGGTGCATAAAGCTGTTTCAGACACGATGGTCTCGGAACGAGACTCTCGTTATGTAAAATTATTTGCTCGGATTTGTCGTAAAAAATACGGCCAGGGAATCAGTCAGGCATTGGAGAAGAACCGGGTTTAAGAGCAGACCACAAGTCTGTACAGAGCATTATCAGTCCGTTCAACAGCCTCAACAAAAGCCTTATGGGGTGACTCTGCAAGTCTGAACTCTCTTACCGGCGACGTACAACTCGTTTATTATATCATTTGTACTGAATGCTGAGAAAACAGAGTTGCTCGTAACAACTCTGTTTTCAGGAACTGAGGAGGGTCAGACCGTACCGGTGCCACCATCGGAGCACCAAATCTGACCAGAAGTGAAGCTGTTACTGGTTTCTGCGAAAGTGACATAGAGCGGTGCAATTTCCACCGGCTGGCCTGGACGGCCCAGCGGTGCCGTTGCACCAAACTGCTCAACTTTATCCTGAGGCTGCCCCCCGCATATCTGAAGTGGAGTCCAGTATGGGCCCGGTGCTACAGCATTAACGCGGATCTGCTGCTCACCCAGTTGCTTGGCGAGAGCTTTAGTAAATGCTGCTATCGCGGCTTTTGTCTGAGCGTAGTCCAGTAAAATAGCGCTCGGTTCATAAGCCTGTACTGAGGTAGTGTTGATGATTGAAGAACCTGCGGGCAGGTATTCGAGTGCTGCTTTAGTTATCCAGAACATGGCATAGACGTTGGTCTTGAAGGTCGCGTCAAAATCTTCTGAGGAGAGCGTAAGAATTGATTCGTTAAATTGCTGACGTCCGGCATTATTTACCAGAATATCAAGGCCGTTTAGTTGGCTGACAGCTTCTTTGACCAGTTTATTGCAAAAATCTTCGGACTGAATATCGCCAGGAATAGCGACAGCTTTTCGACCTTCTGCTTCGATTAGTTTCACAACCTCTGCTGCATCCTGCTCTTCATCTGGCAGATAGTTAATAGCTACATCAGCACCTTCACGGGCATAAGCAATGGCTACCGCACGACCAATCCCCGAATCTCCACCTGTAATCAGCGCTTTTCGGCCAGTCAGGCGCCCTGTTCCTCGGTAGCTGACCTCACCATGATCCGGACGTGGCTCCATTTTGCTGGACAGGCCAGGAAATGGCTGAATTTGTTTTGTAAATGGAGGGACTGCAAATTCCTGTGTGATGAGCGTTTTATTAGGGGTTAGTTTGGATATCGAAAATTATTGTACGTTAAGGTTGTTTTTTGACCTTTCTACTTTAGCGGGCCTCAGCCGACGGAATTTACCGGAAGCCGGTATCCGGTTGCTTTTCCAGATATAATCGCCTGTCAGATTGATGTGCTACCAGCCTAACGGCGACAAATGCGACAGCAGTTGTTCGTTGATCTTTAGTCCCTTACGCTTCAGGGCATCGATCGCCCTTTCCATATACACCGTACCCTCGGTGAGGCGCTGGTCATCTTCTCTTTAATGATGAGTATGACTGCCAGCGGGAACTGTCTGTAAGTACGGGGGACAGGTTGAGCATAAAAACCGGTTTTCCCGAACTTTTGTTAATTCTCATAAATTCCTCTACAAGCCAGAGTATCTCCGCATGCGTGATTCTGGAAAAAGCTTTCTGCTTTTGCGCCGTATACAGCCAGTTGATGATAAATCTTTTTCTCTGCGATTCCGTTTCAATAGGGATACAATTTTTGCGTAGCCGCAATGCTACAATCAGGCAGTAATAAAAATGGTTAATATCCCGCAAATCTTTTGTCAGGTTCATCACTGTTTCATCAATTGCCCCCCGAGGGAGGCAGTTAAAAGGTTACAGGAGCGATACCGCCGCATTAAACACGCGGTCCGCCGTGATACCAAAGATCCCAAACAGCTGTTCGGCCGGCGCCGACTCGCCGAAAGTGGTCATACCAACCACAACGCCGTTCAGGCCAACATATTTATACCAGTAGTCTGCAATTCCGGCTTCAACAGCGACGCGAGCAGTCACTCCTTTTGGCAGCACGGATTCGCGATACGCGGCATCCTGTTTATCAAACGTATCCGTCGATGGCAGGGAAACCACGCGGGCCCGCACGCCTTCCGCTGTCAGTTTTTCCCAGGCAGTGACGGCCAGTTCGACTTCCGAGCCTGTCGCAATGAGGATAACGTCCGGATCACGGTTACTGTCTTTGAGGACATACCCGCCACGTGCAATATTCGCCAGCTGTTCTGGTGTACGCTCCTGCTGTGCCAGGTTCTGACGGGAAAGGATCAGCGCGGTCGGGCCGTCCTGACGCTCAACACCGTATTTCCATGCCACCGCGGACTCCACCTGGTCACACGGTCGCCAGGTGCTCATGTTCGGTGTCAGGCGCAGAGAAGCTACCTGTTCGACCGGCTGGTGCGTCGGACCGTCTTCACCCAGACCGATTGAGTCGTGGGTATACACCAAAACCTGACGTTGCTTCATCAGAGCCGCCATACGTACCGCATTACGGGCATATTCCACAAACATCAGGAAGGTGGACGTATAGGGCAGGAAGCCGTCGTGCAGCGCAATGCCGTTAGCCATCGCGGTCATGCCGAATTCCCGCACGCCATAGTGGATGTAGTTCCCGCCAGTATCTTCGTTGATGGGTTTAGAACCGCTCCACAACGTTAGGTTGCTGGGGGCCAGATCCGCAGAGCCGCCGAGAAACTCCGGCAGGAGCGGGCCAAATGCTTCAATGGCGTTTTGTGACGCTTTACGGCTGGCGATCTTCGCCGGGTTTGCCTGCAGACTGGCGATAAAATCCGTCGCTTTCGCGCTGAAATCGGCCGGCAGGTCACCTTTAATGCGGCGTGAGAACTCTGCTGCCTCTTGCGGGAACGCCTTTGCGTAGGCAGTGAAGCGATCGTTCCAGGCCGCTTCTTTTGCCAGTCCGGCTTCTTTCGCATCCCACTGTGCGTAAATGTCTGACGGGATTTCGAACGGTGCGTGTGGCCAGCCAAGATGTTCACGCGCAGCAGCGATTTCGCTGTCCCCAAGAGGGGCTCCGTGAACATCATGGGTACCGGCTTTATTTGGCGAACCGAAGCCAATCACGGTTTTACAAAGGATAAGCGTTGGCATGGTCGTGATTGATTTGGCCACATTGATGGCTGCATGAATGGAATCTGCATCATGACCGTCCACGCCACGAACGACGTGCCAGCCATAGGCTTCAAACCGCTTCGCCGTGTCATCCGTGAACCAGCCCTCTACATGGCCATCAATGGATATACCGTTGTCATCATAGAACGCGATCAGCTTGCCGAGTTTCAGGGTACCGGCCAGGGAGCATGCTTCATGGGAGATCCCTTCCATCATGCAGCCATCCCCCATGAACGCATAGGTATGGTGATCAACGATGTCATGACCCGGGCGATTGAACTGCGCCGCCAGCGTTTTTTCCGCAATGGCCATGCCTACCGCATTGGCAATCCCCTGGCCCAACGGACCTGTCGTGGTTTCCACGCCTGCGGTATACCCCACTTCCGGATGTCCCGGGGTCTTCGAGTGCAGCTGGCGGAAGTTTTTAAGTTCGCCGATCGGCAGATCATAACCGGTGAGATGCAGCAGGCTGTAAATCAGCATGGATCCGTGCCCGTTAGACAGGACAAAACGGTCACGGTCAGCCCAGGACGGGTTCTGCGGGTTATGATTCAGGAAATCACGCCACAGAACTTCGGCAATGTCAGCCATCCCCATCGGGGCGCCCGGGTGACCGGATTTGGCTTTCTGTACGGCATCCATGCTCAGAAATCTGATTGCATTTGCCAGCGTTTTTCTGTCTTTCATAACCAACCTCTGTCATTTAAGGGATCATAATTATTCAAAATAATCGTTGTGCGCACGCCAGCCAGTCGCCTTTAAAGGGGCGTTTAAGGGTGGTCACCGCTTCGGTGATATCGTGATGAACGAGCTGCTCGTTGCAGATACCAATGCACCGTCCGCCGTAGCCCTGTAATAACAGGTCAACGGCATAGGCCCCCATTCGTGAGGCGAGAATGCGATCGTAGGGAACCGGTGCCCCGCCTCGCTGGACATGACCCAGAACGGTGGCTTTTGTTTCCCGGCCGGTTTTATCCTGAATGTACGTCGCTAGCGCATTCACATCACACATATGCTCCGTGACGACAACCAGCGCATGTTTCTTCCCTTTTGAAATCCCCAGCTGGATTTGTGTCAGCAAATCGTCCGGTTTAAATTCAATTTCGGGAACGGCAACAAATTCGCAGCCGCCAGCAATGGCAGCAGAAAGGGTCAGGTCACCGCAGTATCTGCCCATAATTTCAATGACATAAATACGCTGATGAGAGCTTGAGGTATCACGTATGCGGTCTATCGCTTCCACGGCTGTGCTCAGTGCCGTCATATAACCGATCGTGTAATCGGTACCCGCAACATCATTATCGATGGTACCGGGCAGGCCAATGCAGGGAAAACCCATTTGCGTCAGGCAATGGGCTCCCATGTACGAACCGTCACCGCCAATAACCACCAGGGCATTAATACCACGCGCTTCGAGATTCTGGATGGCGACCTGGCGGACAGACTCATCACGAAATTCCGGAAAACGGGCAGAGCCCAGGAATGTCCCGCCACGATTAATCACATCGGAAACACTGTATCGGTCCAGCGGGACCATTTTGTTTTCGTGCAGTCCCAGGTAACCGTCATAGATACCGAACACCTCCAGTCCTTCTGACAAAGCTGAACGGGTGACGCTGCGGATGGCCGCATTCATGCCGGGGGCATCGCCACCGCTGGTCAGAATCCCAATCTTTTTAATCACGGTCCCTCCTGAATCATTGTGTGTACTCAACTGATGGCAGCGTCTTCAGAAAAAGCTTCCTGCCTGTCACCTTGCAGAGACCGGTTCTCCTGACAATCAGGACTGCTCAGTCCAGAAAAAAACGATCCGAAGACGCTGATATCAGTCTGGTACGGCCGGTAGATTCTCTACCGGCCTGATTGCGTGTTACTGACGATGCAGACCATACGCATCGGCGGCCCGTAATGCTGCCAGAATACGTTCCGGAGTCACTGTATAAGGCTCATTGTGCATGGTCTCTCCTTCCTGGCAGGAAGCCGTTGCCACAGCCAGCAGCTGCGCATCACTGACATTCCCTAGACCAATCTGGGCCAAAGTGGTTGGCAGCCCGACGGATTCACAAAAGGTGTATACGGTGTCAATGAGCGCTGGTTCACGATCGGTCAGCATCAGCATGGCGAGCGTACCAAACGCCACTTTCTCTCCGTGCCAGTAACCGTGCGTTTCCGGTAAGACGGTCAGTCCGTTATGAATGGCATGCGCTGCGGCCAGGCCTCCACTTTCAAACCCGAGGCCCGACAGCAGCGTGTTAGCTTCAACAACATGCTCGAGGGCAGGGGTGACCATCTTCTGTTCACAGGCCGCTTTGGCGAGCACCCCGTACTTCAGCAGCACGTCAAAACACATGCGCGCCAGGCCAAATGCAGTCATCGGGCCAGGACGGGTTGTCATATTCCCCGCGCCCTTGATGCGGCAGTCTTCAGCTTCGAACCAGGTTGCCAGAGCATCGCCCATACCCGACACCAGGAAGCGTGCAGGCGCATTGGCGATAATCTGGGTATCGACCAGGACCAGCATAGGGTTTTGCGGGATCATCAGGTAGCGCTTGAATTTACCTTCACGGGTGTAGATCACCACCAGTGAGCTGCACGGGGCATCGGTTGAGGCCAGTGTCGGCACGATAACAATCGGGAGTCCCAGCGCGGCCCCGGTGGCTTTAGCCGTATCGAGGGTTTTCCCGCCACCAATCCCGACAATCACATCCGCTTCAAACGCTTTGGTTAAGCCTGAAATCCGCTCAATCTCTTCATCGCAGCATTCACTGCAAAAAACCTCTGATTGCGTGGCAATTTTGTTGGCCAGCAAGGCATCGATACGAGGCCCGATGAGTTTATTTACCGTTGGATCCTGAACAATAAATGCCCGCTTGCCCAGGCGTAAAAGCTCCTCTGCAATGCATTCATCAAGCGCGTTTGCGCCCTGTACATAACGTCCTGGGAAAATCGCTGTAGTTACCATAATAATTTCCTTAAGTAATCACTTGTTGGATTGTTTAAAAAATTTTGCGATGACGTTCAGCTCCGCATTGTTTACCACCACTGAATATTTCTCACACAGTGGCATGACATGATTCATCAGTATGCGATTGACGGGCGAGTCAGGTTCTTCCATTTTTTCAGGAGAGTTATTATTGTGCGTAGAAGACAGGCGGTCGATCAGACATGCCATGTGCATGCAGATACCGATAATCATATTACTTGTAACACTGATATTCAGATTTTCTGCGCATTGCTGAATAAAATGGCGTATCTCCGGAATAATTTCGACCGGAGAAATAGTATTAAGCATGCTGCGCAGAGGGTCGATCATCAGTTGTGCGGTGGTTTCCGTATCAATTAACTGCTGCAACTGACTGATTCCGGCATCGGTCGATGCGATATTGACATTAAAAACCGGAACCGATAAAGAAAGCTCTAATGGTGAGATGGCGGCGATAACAATATGCGTTGAGGCTATCTGGTCATATTCACGCATAAATTGATTTGCGTCGGTAAATTCCACCGGGATGACATCAAGATAGTTTTTCCGATATGAAAAGGATTCCTCAATAATATTCTGGAGCACTTTCGCGGCCCCTTCACCGGACGTACAAATCGTCAGAATGGCCAGCTTTCGTTCAGCCGCCGCAGCCGTTGCCACTGCGTCAGCAGGCTGCTCCAGAATGCTAAATACATTCAACACTTCGTTATACAGATCATCAGCTTTCAGACCGGAAATCGATTTTTGAACAGCCTCGATGACGTGCAGCGTACTGACAAGCTGAAGGGTTCTTGTTCGGATGCCTGTGTGTTCTTCGATGACTTTTCCAATGTGAGTTAACGATCCCATATCCACAAGAAGCAGCACATCAGAGATATGCTCTTCGCTGTTAATAAAGTCAATAATGTTATCCGTAATGAGCTGGGGTTTAACATCCAGCGGCAGATTAAATCCGTGGGCAATGTTTACTCCCATCAGATGATTTGCTGTTTCGGCGATGGAAGACGCAGCCGCTTCTCCGTGCATGACTACAATCACTTTCGTATGAGTATTTTTCCGGTTGCTGACTTCATCATACATCAGGATCATGGCCAGGAACCCTGCCTCGTCAATGGGCAGAGTGACTTCAAGCTGACGTTCAATCAGCCGTAAGGAATCCAGTGCAAGATTAAATAAGCGAGGCAATTCGACGCGAATTTTATTAAGATTTGGATGATATATTTTTTTATTCGCCTTCACCCTGTCAAGGGTGCTTTCAATATGCTTGGCGAGTGCATACTTGAATTCAGTGCGAAAACTTTTGTGTAGCTCCGCTTCACAGAGGGTGATGATATCATCAGCCAGTGAAAGAATATTTCCGCTGATCAGATTTTCAATTTTGTAGTTCGAATGTTTATTTGCATGATTATAGTTTTCCCGGAAGAAAGTCGTAATCGCGTTCTCCACATCAACCAGTTCAGGCATGTTCTCCGGAGAAGAGCTTTCAAATAATTCATGCAAAGCATCATATACGGAATTATCATCCAGTTCGGCAGCATAATCATAGGCCTGATCGGGGTAATAAACCGACACAGCCGTTTTGGCTGGCATATACCCATTCCAGACTTTCCGGTGCTCGACATTCTCAAGCAATGCGGCTTTCACATGCTCAGGAAGAATACGGCTGACAACTGAAATATTTGGTTTTTTACCTGATATATATTCAGCGTAGGCATTAGCACAGGCAAATTTAATGTCTGTGCGAAGCTGCCCAATGTTGCTTTCACACTCATAACTCATGAACGCATTCAGACTGTTTGCTGAAACATGAACAGGGGCATTCAGGTGCTGAGCTTCCGAATTTATGAAAAAATTAACGAGATTATTTTTTTCCTGAAAGGTTCTTTCCTTAAGGGAAGGCAACCGGATGATCATCGGGAAGCGACGGGTAAAGGTGCGCAGGAGATGGGATTCTGGTTTTTCCGTGGTCGCCGCGAAAATACGCACATCGGCCTGGCGCAAGGTATCCGTTTCCCCCATGCGACGAAAGGTGCCTTTATCAATAAAGGTAAAGAACATCTCCTGTCCTTCCGGAGGCAGGCGATGGACTTCATCAAGAAAAAGGATCCCGCCATGCGCCTTTTCAATTAGCCCCACCCGATTCTCATCCAGACCGGTATAGGCCCCTTTTTTACTGCCAAACAGCTGGGAAACCAGTAGCTGAGGGTTGTTGGCGTAATCAGCGCAGTTGAATACAATAAGATTAGAATTATTCTTAACCAGCTGATTATCTTTTGCAAAATCGTATAGTAATTCCGCAAACATAGATTTCCCGACCCCGGTTTCACCCAGAATGAGAATGTTCATACCATTCGGGGGATACAAAACAGCCGCTTTGGCCTGTTCAATCGCGGCGTACAGACTGGGATTATCTTCACTAAATTTACCCAGCACGGACTTTTTCTGCGTGTCGTTCGTGACTGCTTTCAGGGGGGCTGGGGCGGGTTTACGTTCATCATGAGGCTGTTCAACAGGGTAGAAGCGCACGGGTTTACCATGTACTTTCTTAACCTTACCGGACAACGTCAGTTTATTCAGCTCATGGCTGACATTTGCTCTTGAATAACCGAGTAAATCAGCAAGATCCTGGGCTGTCACTCCACCAGGTTCCTGCATCGACTGAAGTTTTTTAAAAATGCGGTCAATTCTCATCACAAATGTTCCATCCAACGTATAGATAACTCACTAAAACATAACCTAATTTTAATTGTTTTAATGTCAGGTTGGTAAAGCTTTCAGCATGTTTATGTCATTAACATTTGGCATGAGAATCCGGAGGAGATGATGGCCTCTCCTCCAGTAATGCTTACTCCAGATTGGCGTGTCGGGAGAACATTTCCTCATCCGTCATGTTTTTATGTACCTTGATAGTCAGGATGACGCTTTCACAGGCAAGCAGAAGCAACTGTTCGAACAACGAGCCCAGGGGTTGGATTGTTTTCACTATGCCTGTCCCAAGCGCGCTCTTTTGTGTGGAGCCCGGCAGGACAATGGTGGTGGAAGACAATTTACCGATGGTGGAGTCAGGATAAATTGTGATCAGTGCAATATTTGCCTGTTTATCAGCCGCTTTGCGGGCCATGGTGACAAGACTGCCCGTTTCACCCGATCCGGAACCGATAATTAACAGATCCCCTTTCTGTATGGATGGTGTGGTGGGCTCACCCACGAAAAAGGCCGTGTATCCCAGGTGCATCAGGCGGTTGACGAAGGCTCGAACCATAAAACCTGAACGACCCGCTCCGGCTACAAAAATGCGGTTCGACTTTTCAATCAGATCGGCAAGATTATCAACGTCTTCCTGTTTCACCAGCTTTACTGACTGCTGCAGTTCTTCAATAATCGATAACAGTACGGTGTCAGCCATCTTATTTAGCCCCCATCATAATCTGTTTGATTGCTGCAGCTTCAGCGCGCGGATCTTTCTGATGGGTGATACCGGTACCGACAATCAGAATGGACGGTTTAAGATCAACGTATTTCTGTGCAGTACGTGAGCTGATGCCACCGGCAACAGACATCTGAGCTGATTTAACATGCTGAGCCATCACGCGAAGATCGTCAATTGGCTCGCGTCCTGCGGCCTGCTGGTCAGCCCCGGTGTGAACGGCCAGAATATGGGCGCCAGTGGCTTCCATCTGGGCAATTCTTCCAGGCATGTCTTCGACGCAGATCATATCGACGACGATTTTGCGATTATATTTTTCGGCAACCTCGACGCAGCCTTTTACCGTCAGAACGTCGGTCACACCCAGTACAGTGGCGTACTCAGCGCCAGCTTCGAATGCCAGTTCAGCTTCATAATAGCCAGCATCCATGATTTTCAGGTCGGCAAGGACTTCTTTTTCTGGGAAGAAGCGCTTGATTTCGCGAACAGCCCGCATCCCCTCATCGATCACAAATGGCGTACCAACTTCAATAATGTCGATGGAGTCATGAACCAGCTCGATCATACGCAGAGCTTTAACCAAATCCAGGTCATCTAAGGCAAGTTGTAATTTCATGATTTTCTATCCTTCTATTCAATGATTAAATTTTTTGAATTCAGCCAGTACTTTGTTGAAAATGGAAGAACCATTTTCCAGCCCGGTGAAATGAGAAATTGCGTTTTCAATCCCATGTGCAGAAATATAATCCTGCAGCTCTACCGCCTGAACATCTTCACTGTTCTTAAACATGAATACTGCGGCAATCGCTTTTGGTAAATATTTTACTTCGCCGACCAGCGACTCATAGGATTCGCAAGGTGCGACCAGTCTGTCGGTTTTATCAAGTTTACGGACTGGTGAGCGACAGACACGCTTAATATCATCCTGCACCACATCCATTGTGAAACGTTTAATGTTCTTCTTAATAAAATAATCAAGCTCATCAAACTCAAAGCCGAATTTTCTGATTAATGCATCGGCTGATTCGTACATCATCCCTTTGACATCTTCAAAGATTGCTTTATCGGCAAATGCCTGTTGTACATACTGATAACCTTTAATAAACCCTAAATACCCGGCCGCAGCATGTCCGCAGTTGCAGATATAAAGTTTTCTTTCCAGGTACATTGTCAGATTATCTGTGTAATCAGCGCCTTTAATAGGTTCGGCTTTGGTATCGACCAGACGATTCTGCTCAATGACCAGCTCGAACATGGTATCAATATCGAGATATTCCACACCCTCTCTGACATTCGTCAGCGCCAGACGGTCAACCGAAACGTTGGCGAAGCAGGCGATTGCATCCAGTTCTGCTTCTGTGATGATATCTGTATGTTTCAGAACTTCGTTCCGTAAGCGATCAGAAGCGTAGAGGGCATTTTCACAGGCCAGTACGTTGACCTTCGGCATACCTTTCAGTTTTCTCGCTTTCAGCCCTTTAGCAAGAATGGCTGAAATTTTCGGCAGATTATCTGCCCAGACAGAAGTGGTAATCAGATCCGCGGCCACGACGGAGGCTACGACGTCTTCAGGATTCGTGACCGGAGAAACGGCATTAACGTTAGTGATCGTTTTTTTCTCATATCCTTTATCGAGAAAATAAATATCGTAGGAGTTAGTTGCGTTCAGGCTGTCAACGACTTTCTGACCAACTTCAACAAATGTAATATGGTAGCCGCTGTTGTGAAGCAAGTCGCCAATAAACCCACGCCCGATATTTCCTGCTCCGAAATGTACTGCTTTCATTCTTCATACTCCTCGAAAATTTTCACGATTTCTTCAGCTGATTCTGCGCTCAGTAATTTCTCGACATTATCTTCGTCGGAGCACACCATGGCGATTTTCCCGAGAATATCCATATGTGTTCCATCTTTACCTGCAATGCCGATAACGATTCTGGCCTCATCATCATCACTCCACTTAATAGTCTTAGGAAGACGAATCAGAGAGATGCCGGATTTGTTAATCAATCCTTCGGACCCTGCGATGCCGTGAGGAACAGCAACGCCGTTGCCAACATATGTCGAGATAACACCCTCACGTTTTAGCATTGCATCAATATATTTCACATCGACATAGCCATTGTCGGAGAGTAATTTACCAGCGACAATGATTGCATCTTTTACTGTATCAGCGTCGGTGATCAGATTGATGTTTTCGGCGTTGAAAATCGTCATACTTTCCTCGTCAATTATCCGTTTTTCTGTACGTGTTCTAAAACACGGTCATATTGCTTAGCTTCAATGAAATTCTTTATGGAAATAAACTGAGTTTCCGGGTTTTTATTATTTTGACGCGCCCGATTTAGAAGGTCTGCGTGTGTCACAACTAGATCCGTGTCCTCCGGAATGCTGCTGACTGACGCGTTAGCGACGGTAACGTTCAGCATGGCTTTTTTGGCGCGCGTTCTCAGGACTGAGGCCCCCATGGCACTCGAACCCATACCAGCATCGCAGGCGACGATGATCTTGTTGATTTTGCGTTCTGTCAGATGCTCACCACCCGCAGTCACCCCATTTTCACTGGCTGCCGCGACAGAAACGGGAGCTGAAGCGAGGTGTGGTGCGTTAGATTCTTCCTGATATTCTTCACCGTCATCGACAGGTGACTTATCCAGTTTCAACAGGATCCCGGCCACAATGGCAGAGACAATCAACCCTGCAAAATAGCCAGCCAGGTTAACCGTGAAATAACCTTTTGGCGTCATCATGGCAAATGCAATCACACTACCTGGCGAAGGTACGGCGACAGTACCCCCGTCAAAGGTCTGGAAGATAAACAGGGAGACCATACTGCCCAGAATCGGAGCAAGAACCAGCTTCGGTTTCATCAGAACATACGGGAAGTAGACTTCAGCGATCCCGCCAAACATCACGATAATCGTTGCCGCCGGTGCGGTCTTACGCGCCAGGCCTTTCCCAAACAGGCAGTAAGCAACCATCACACCTACTAATGGGCCACTGTTACCTTCCACGAGGAACAGGATAGAGCGACCATGTTCAACCACTTGTTGTATTCCGAGCGGAGCCATAATGCCGTGGTTGATGGCGTTGTTAAGGAAGAGAACCTGTGCGGGTGCAACGAAGATACTCGCCAGCGGGAGCAGACTGTGGCTCAGGGCCCAGTTGACGCCGGCAGATAAAAATCCGAGGATCATGGAGAAGATGGGTTCAACGGCCGCATAGCCAATTATCATCAGGATCCCGCCGATGATACCGATACTAAAGTTATCAACCAGCATTTCAAAGCCGGGCTTGACGCGTCCAACCAACCAGCCATCAAACTTCTTCATGATCCATGCCGCCAGTGGCCCCATCACCATACCGCCAATCAGCATGGTTACAGATGAACCGATTACAACTCCCATGGTTGCCAGCGCACCGATGACCCCACCCCGGCGGCCATGAACTGCATGACCACCGGTGTAACCAATCAGAACGGGTAACAGATAAGTGATGGTTGGACCAACGAGCTTGGCCAGATATTCATTCGGATACCAGCCGGTTGGAATAAACAGAGCGGTGATGATACCCCAGGCAATGAACACACCGATATTCGGCATGACCATTCCGCTGAGGAATGCACCCAGTTTTTGAATCTTTAATTGTAAGGTATTCGGTGATGAACTCATTGTTTTTTACCTTTTTAAGGTTGGTTTGTATTCTTAAGTCCGTATCAGAGTTATTGGTTGTCAGTTATTAATTGAAGTAACTGATCACCGTCCATAGTTGCGTATATGTAGTACGGGATGACTGTTAGTTTCCCTTTCAGGTGATACCGGGAGGGAAGGTCTTCCTCGAGAAAAGAAAGATGAGGCCCGATTAAAATATGGTCGTAGGTCTCAATATCTTTGGTTAGCGATGTTTCAGGGCATACCGACACTTCAATATGTAGTCCTTTGTCCTTCACAGCAGCCCGCAATTTCACCGCCATAAAACTGCTGGATGCTCCTGTACCACATATTAAAGCGACTTTAGTCATGGTCAGTTCTCAGTCTGGAGAGTTATTCGCCAAGTCCACTATCAATACCTTCACTGATCGCTGCCAGTGCATGCTCAGCATCTTCACCTTCAAGGGTGATAAGAATTTTGTGACCGCATTTAATTCCGCATGTCATCAATTTCATCAGGCTTTTGGCATTGGCTGGTTTGCCCTGTGATGTCAGATTGGTAATAGTAATTTCGCTGTCATATTTTTTTGCGATATTAACCAGTACCGCGCCTGGCCTGGTGTGAAGACCACTTTTGTTTGCGATTACGAATTCTGCTTTCAGCTGCATAGCATTCTCACTCATCTTTAATTTCCAATAAAAATTGAATCAGTTGCTATTCATAAAGCAATTTGCGTGCCAGTTTTTTTAATCTAATAAAATCAATGAAATAAAATGATGTGTTTCATTGTGGTTAGTCTGTGTTTCATTGCGATGAGTGATCTATTTCACAAACAAAACGATTGATTCGATGTGATTAGCGTCACATCTGAAACGCTTATGTCTGTCAACTGTCAGGAATGAAGGACAATAAACATTCACTCCGCATCGACGGCAAGAAAAGAGAGAATCGAATGTTTGTCCAAAGTGCTGGGCTGCGTTTGGGAAACGTACAATATTGTACGGCTGCATTATCGCAGTAGGGGCTACTCCCACGCTACACGCAGCGTGGCTAGTATTTTGAACTAGATTGGTTAAATTATGCTCTTAACGTACAATAATTTTCGATATTCAAACTGCCCCCAGTAATGACACTTAGTTCTCAGCTGGACGGTCCGCTGTGTGCCAAGAGCGGACGTTGCTAGCAGTACCGTATATTATTCAAGAGAGGGTAGATTGGTCATTGCCAGCCCAGCCCAGTCCAGCCCAAACCAATGCCATACCTTCGCTTGCTGGGCGAACGTTTTTAAAACCGAATTTTTCATACAGCTCCGGGACGTCGGCTACGAGAGTAATATAGGCACCTGGTGACACATGCTTTTCAAACCAAGACATTAAATTCTGCATAATCTTGCGACCAAGACCGTTTCCTTGGTGATCCGGATCAACAGCAATATCGACAATCTCAAAGTTCAAGGCTCCATCGCCGATGATGCGCCCCATTCCGACAATTAGCCCAGCATACTCAATATGAACCCCGTAACAGCTACCAGGAAGTGCGCGTTTAGCAGCATCCAGAGGACGAGGCGTTAAGCCGGATATGACGCGTAAACGGCAGAAATCTTCTACAGGTGCAACAGTGTTAATGAAAACGTATTTCGTATGCATTCTCTACTTCCAGCACAGTTAGTCATTTTGGTATTTAACAATACACTAACATTGCTGAGTTCTAAATAAGGTAGCTGTCCGTCAGGCCTGCTCAAAAAACAGGCTTAACGTAGGATATTTTCCGTCTTCCAAGCGGACCCCCGTCAGAGCAAGCGGCGAATGGCATGATACCTGGATCAGCAAAAAAGGCCTTAAAGAACGGCTCTGGACTGAAAAAGCGATATCAGAGTTTCTGGGAAAACCAGAGAAAGCTGGCCCGATCATGGCCTGGAAGCGTAAAGATATCTACAGGGTCGAAAGTACGGCGGCGTTTCAGGCCTGGCTGGTAAGGCGCAGGGAATGGCTTGCTGCACGTGGTAAATCACCCGCAACCATTCCACCATCTGAGTAGCCACGAGTTCAGTGGCAGCGACGCGGTGTGGTTTCCCGTGTTTCTCGATGTCCTGGGAAAGAGAATGTTTTAGTTCAGTAAACCACAGGGAGCAGGTCCCACCCGTTTATTGTGTTACGATAAATTTTTATGGAAGGATCATCCTCATGGATTATTTGTTTTAGTTCTTCCGCACGTGAATCTTCCATTCTCGCACCAAATGTAACTGACCTTACAGCCCCTTTCCCGAGAGGCAGATAACGTCCATCTTCACCCGTTCCCTCTTCTTTCCTGAAAGCGATCCTCAACTCTTTTTCATATTTCCAGTCCTCATGTTTTGTGAATATAAACTTATTGGCTAACATCTTCAGTCGCTGAGAAAAAATGACTGCACGGTCACTTTCACCCGAATCCGCTTCGCCGAAAGGATTGATTAAAAAATCACATGCAGCAGAACTTACCAGTTTGTTTGCTTCGTTATCATATCCGTTACCAGTGTAGGATACTTCAAATGGATCGGTTTTACAGAAACGTGGATTTAACTCTACCATGACACCCTTGTGACTGTCAGCATAATGGGACCACATCAGCCTGTTATAAGGATCTGATGTGAGACAGATAACAAAAAGATTACTTATTTCTTTTTTCAGTCCCGTCTCTACATGTTCTATAAGGTTAAAAGTAATGGCTTTTGCTTCTTGCACACGAAATTTAAATTCTTCTTTCGTTGTCCCTGTTGACTTCAGGAAGTCTTCAAACGCAGATAAATCGATTCTGTCTAATTTTAAGGTGCAATCAAACGGGTCATTAAAATCTTTAATTTCAGAACCACGAATGGTTTGTTGCCTGGTTAAACAACAGATGTACGTACTATTCATATATTTAAATAATGAATCAGACCCGTACTGTTTTTTACTCACATTTATCTCCTGAAACGATGATGAAATAAAAAAAACTGAGTTCGAGAAAATCTGACAGCTTTTCATTGGCTGTTATTCTGAGCAGAAATCAGTGTGAAAAAACTCACGGAATCGCCTTTCTATCTTCATTTTAACCATACCCAGATGCACTATCTGCTTTTCGGTAGCACTTAAAAGCGACAGCCACCGACACCAAATCAATCCATTACGTACCTGAGTTGGTTGAAAAATGCGCATGACGAACAAAATTTTCCGATGTCCAAACTCCTACCCACTATTTCATTTTTTCATGATTATCGCACCGGACAGTATATTACGGCAGCGAACAATATCTTTAATCAGTCGTTCACGTGATACATCATCCGTGTCACCTTTCAGCAGTTGCTCAATTGTTCTGTCCAGTGTTCGTATAATACTTTCAGACAAGTCAGGTGAGTTTACTAAGTGAGTTGATACATTACGTTTTTCATGTGATGAAGTTGCTCCCTGCATTTCAGGAACTGACGGCAGTTTTTCTCCAGAAGTTTCAGATTTCGTATCAGTCCGGTCACGTTTCTTGTTCGGATTTAAGTCATCTGCTAAAGCAAGGAAAAAGTATACAACAATCATAGCCATAAATGGGACTATAGACATCGTGATTAAACTATCCATTATATCTCTCCGTCGACCGAAATTTATTACATGTGTGCATGCTGTTCTCTCAGATTAATGTCACGATCACTGTGATTTTTCATCCTGCGGCTCCAGTCCCTGATTCACCTGGCACCTCACCGGCAGGCCCGCTTCAAAACAGGTCTGATACCATTCAGCTACCTGCACGGGATCGCCGTTGAATACCGTTCTCCTGCCGTCACGGTGCCACAGCTGCAGGCAGGTCGTGCCATCGAGGCGGACAACGAAATCGCCCCGCCACACGGCATATTCTCTGCCGTCGAGCATGATGTTATGTACCGGGCGGTAACTGCTCTCCGACCGTTCATGCAGCACACGGACACCGGCTGCGCGAAGCTGTGCCTGCACGGCTTCCAGCTCGCTGTTTAAAAGCGGTAAGGCGACATCAGCTCCGGAATCAGTGAGTTCAACTGCCAGCTGCAGATTAGGAGCACGCAGGATACGCAGCCAGCCTGCGGCGTTCATCCGTTTGCAGGAACCACGCAGGTTATTTGCATAAACGGGCTGAACGGAACCACGTTCCAGCATGTTCTTCAGATCACTGATGGCCACCGGACCCGGCCTTTTCTGGCTCAGGGCGGCCAGCACGATAAGTATCCGTTTCTGTAGGGGCGATGTCCGGCGTGCAGTTTCAGCCGTCTTCGGCAGTCCGCCGTGAATATTCAGTCCGGGCGCTTTGTCTGTCATAGTATTCTTAAGTGTCATTTGTGAATTATCATTGCTGGTATGATTAGTACTTATCTGGAAGTAATCATATCAGGAGTGATTAAGCGCGACTAATTTTAAATCACTTTTCTTTCTCTCTCTTTGCAGCGCAGATCCGAAAACCCCAGGAAGCGGATCTTCCCCTCCCGGCGGCGGTTTTCTGCGCACAACACTGTATGTAGTGGTTCTGTCAGCTGCTTCAGGCACCATATGTAGTGTCAGGCCTGCCGGTGCGGGCTGCCTGCCGGGGCTTTGCTGTGCCCTGACAGCGTGGTACGCTTCCGGAAACCGGTAAATCAGGCAGAAGTCGGATCATGCCAGAACGACGAAACGGTAATTGCGCGGGTAATTATTTACCAGTGTGACTTTTACCGTACTTTCTGTCACTGCGCGGTCAGTTCAGTGCCTGCTGCCGGTTATACAGTTTTTATCCCCCGTTTCTGTGGATAAAACAGTCACGGCCGCAGTAACGTCAATACAGCAGAGGAAGCAGACCATGAATCAGGGCATCAACACCGCACAGCTGCCTGAGCCTCTTCAGGCGGCACTGACCGCCGCCGGTGCAGGCAGGGTGGATTACCCGGAACGCGAGGCGCAGCTGCTGCGCATCAGAAGTTACCTGCAGAACGGTGACTTCTTCACGGCAGAGAGTCAGCTGAACAATCTGATAGGGGTCAGTTTGGATATAGAAAATTATTGTACGTTAAGGGTGTTTTTTGACCTTCTTACTTTAGCTGGTCTTAGCCAACAAAACTTACCGGAAGCCGGTATCCGGTTGTTTTTCGCAATATAGTCTCCTGTCAAATTGATATGCTCCCAGCCTAACCGGGCATGTTGTTCAGTAAAACTGTGAGCACACCTACAACACAAAAGCCATATCGGCTGAGCGCCGGTAAAGCGAAGCTGTTACCGATGCTGCCATAAATGACCTATGACTGAACGGATATAACGTCTCTGTAAGCTCCCGGGCGATCAAACATTTTTCTCTCTCTAACCGGGCCAATAAAAACCATCAGGCCGCAGGCGCGCACCAAATATCGCCTGTCCGACTCGTACGACCGTGGCACCTTCCTCAATGGCAATCTCAAAATCTCCGGACATACCCATCGAAAGTGCCATTGCTCCGTGTGATTCTGAAAGCTCATCGCGAAGTTGACGCAGCCGTTTACAACATGCTCTGACGCGCCCGGCATCACTGGTAAACTCAGCGAGGGTCATCAGTCCCCGAACACGCAGGTTTTCATAAGTTTTAATCTGGCGCATAAAAGCGTCAACATCTTCTGCAGGCAGGCCATATTTGCTGGGCTCGCATGAGGTATTAACCTGGACAAAAACGTCAAGTGCCCGGCTCTCAGTATGAAGCCGGCGATCGAGCACTTCAGCAACATGCAGGCTATCCAGTGCCTGAAACTCAGATGCAAATTTTGCAACCAGCTTTGCTTTATTAGACTGTAGATGTCCGATCACCGACCATCTCAGCCCTGATATATCGGCCAGCGACTGAGCCTTTCTCCATGCTTCCTGAACTTTATTTTCACCCAGTTCAGTACAACCTGCTGCGCAAGCCAGTCTGATGTGAGCAGCGTCCATAGTTTTGCTGACAGGAAGAAGCCTGACTTCGTCTGCTGAGCGCCCTGAGCGCTGGCAGGCTGCCTCGATTCTCAATTTTACTGCGGCAAGATTCTCACGGAAGTCATCTACGCTTTCTGCGCGGGGCCACTGATTGTGCATGTCATGGCGGGGCTGAGTTAAAGGGGATGATAGCGATGCTGCCTGCAAATTTTCTTTTGATTTCATCATATGAATACTTTGACGGTGTTAATTTTTCCGGATGTAAAGTATGCGCAGATAAAGAAAAGCGCTGTGACGGTAACAATCTTTATACAGCTCTGGTTCCGTGCAGCCCGAGAGAGTATTTTATCTGATGATATTACTTCAGATTAAGTTCAGACATTACCAACGCCACTTCATCCCGATCTTCCCGGGTCAATCCTCTCAGCGGGAGGGGTAAACAATCCTCTTTCGTCAACCCCAGCAACGTAGCTGCCGCCGCCATAACACGAATACTTCCACCATGTTTGCTAAACAACGCCCAGAGGGGCGCCAGTCGTTCAGTCAGCTCAGTAACCCGCTTTTTTTCTCCCCGGACAGCCGCATCAGTAATCGCTTTCGCCTCACGGGGAAACAAACCACCACAGACTGAATACCAACATTCACAACCAGCATTAAGCCCAAAACCGGCAAATGCATCACCACTGACGCCAATAGTTATACCGTCGGGCAATTTTTCCCGGAGCCGTTCAACACGGGATATCGCCTGATTCATCTCTGCCGGCACTCCCGGGATCTTTATTGATGCAATACCTCGCAGGGAGGCAATCCTGGCATGTAAGTCATCAGAGAAAGTGAAATGGGTGGTTCCAGGATTGTCATACACACAAACTGGCACCGATGAATGCTGTGTCACGCTCTCGTATAACCCATACACTTCATCATCCGTCAGTTTCTGGTACGACACAGGCGGTAATAACAACGCTTTAGCTCCGGCCTGCTGGGCATCATCCGCCAGATGCAATACCTGTGTGGTGCTTACCGCACCAATGCAAGCCATTACCGGGATCCCTTCAGCGTTTTCAACGGCATGACGTACCACCATGGCACGCTGTTCGCGGGACAAATAAGCATAACTACCTGTTGAACCCAGTACGCCGACAGAATCGACCCCAGCGTCAACCAGTCGTTTCATAATATGCAGAAAGCCCTGCTCATCCACTTTCTCATTATTGACTGGTGTTAACGGAAAAGCACTCAAACCTGTAAACATCATCTGTTTCTCCATTTTACTGTAAAATAAATTTAATATGCTGCTCGCGTTTCTCTGTATTCCCTGATTGGGGACGCAATATCACGTACCGATCCCAGACCATTCACACCACACAGTCCGTGTTTGTTGTAGGAATAAAAAAGCCTGGAATTCCCAACCGGGCGTTCATCAATCTCCACTCCGACTGTTGGCAGCCCTGCTACCTGAAGGGTAAAGTCATACTGATTGCTCCAGAACCAGGGAACCGCATCAAACGGTACCTGCTGGTCCAGTACATTTCTGGCAACCACATCTGCCTGCTCTTCCGCATTACGCCAGTTCTCTGTACGTAAAGGTTGACCATAACGTTCACTGTCATAACAACACACATCACCACAGGCAAAAATATGCGGATCAGGAGTCTGAAGATGGATATTTGTTCTGATACCGTTATCAACAGGCAGTCCTGCTTTACTGGCCAGCCCGGTATTTGGAGTGACTCCCAGGCCATAGATCACAACATCGCAGGGAAGAATTTCACCTGTTGTTAATCTTATGGAATCTACCGAAACTTCACCTTCAAGTTGCGCAACCTGCGTGTTAAAATAAAAACGTACACCTTTTTTCATATGTTCGGTGATAAGTGCAGCCGATACCAGAGATGGCAGACTTCGACTCATCGCCTGAGGTCCTCTCTCAAGTACTTGTACGGAACATCCTTTGGTGATGGCTGCCGCTGCCACCTCCAGACCAATGATACCAGCGCCAATGATCACAATACGTTTACCCGCTTGCAGGCAGGCCGCAACTGCGCGGGCATGGGACAATGTTCTCAGTGGCCAGACATTTTCTAATTCAGCCCCCGGTAAAGAGAGGGGATTTGGTGAAGAACCGGTAGCCAGAATCAACGTGTTATAGGAAACAGTTTTTCCCTGAGTCAGCACAACTTCACATTTTGCGCGATTAATATCCACCACCGGTTCTCCCGGGTGGAGGGCAATATTGTTATTTTCATACCAATCAGCAGGGAAGAAACGGCATGCTTCAACTGATTTGGTTCCCAGCAGAACAGCCTTAGATAGAGGCGGACGGTCATAAGGTATTTCTCCCTCATTACCGAAAATATCAATATTTCCTGACCAACCATGTTTGCGTAATGCTGCTGCGGTTCTGATCCCGCTATGTCCTGCCCCCACAATAACAACCGATGCCATGTTATTACCTCCTATTTCTTTTTATTCCGGCCAGCGACTACTGCCAGCATGGCATCACCGATCAAGTGTGCTCCCCTTTCTTTTAGGCCGTTTCCCGCCCCTTCTACATCCCTGTTTTCTTTGTTCTGACTGAGTTTTGACTTTCCTGTCAGCCGAGTAATTTCAATTTCTATCCCCACAATTGCTTTCAACATCGCATTAATATAATCCCTGGGACCGTCAGTCATTTTCCAGGGATCTGCCTGAAACGCTTCATGTATACGGGTCAGACGGGCTACAAGCCCCCGCACATAGCGCTCATCATCACGAATGGTTACTCGCCCGTACGCATGTACAACCTGATAATTCCAGCTGGGAACCTGTTTATGAAATTCATGTTTACTCGGGAACCATTGCGGAGAGATATAAGCATCACCCGCCCGAAAAACTACATGGGAATTGCCAGAGGAACGGTTATCGGCGCATTTGAACAGTTACATGCTGAGGGGGTACTTGAGACGAAACCGGCTTCAGGTACCTGTGTAGCCCGTTCGTTGGCAGACAGTTCCCACAGCCGTTCCGTCAGGGAATCTGCTTTCTCTGACTTGAATTCTATTCCGCCAGCCCGTGCAACAACCTTTGCGAAGGTATATGACGAGTTTTCTCCGCTACCTCAGGTTCCTTTTGCAGTATCGGTTCCTCAGGGGCTTGCCCTTCCTGAAGATGCCTGGCGTAAACTGGGAAACCGCATCCGGGCACGGGGACCTGGTGCACCTTCAGGATATGATGATCCACAAGGCACATCTGCCCTTCGGGAGGCCGTTGCGGAATACGTCCGGCGATCACGTTCTGTGCGCTGCGAACCTGAGCAGGTCATTATTACCAGCGGGATACAGCAGGCACTTTATCTTTGTTGTCAGCTTTTTCTGGAAAAGGGTGATCAGGTATGGGTTGAGGATCCGGCTTACAGGGGGCTCACTGCCATACTTGAAAGTGCCGGAGACGAGAGTTCCATGGTTCGTGTTCCGGTCGATGCAGAAGGGATCCAGGTCGAAACCGGCATCAGGCTGGCACCGGATGCCAGGGTCGCTTTTGTCACACCATCGCATCAGTATCCCCTGGGAATGCCGATGAGTATGTCCCGACGAAATGCCCTGGTCCGCTGGGCGAATGACCATCATAGCTGGATTGTCGAGGATGATTATGACAGTGAACTGCGCTATGCAGGTCACCCCTTTCCGTCACTACAGGGGCTGGCTCCTTCCCGTGTAATTTACCTCGGTACATTCAGTAAAATCCTGTTCCCCTCATTACGTCTGGGTTACGCTATCGTGCCAAAAGGGCTGGAAACTGCATTTTGTGGCGCAAGAATCCTGATGGATCGCCACCCCCCCAGCGCTGACCAGCATGTACTCGCAGCATTCATCCGTGAAGGCCATCTGGACCGCCATATCCGTCGTATTCGCGGGATCTATGCGGAGCGGCGTGACCAGCTTGTTGAGATGATTCAACGTCATATACCTGCAACACGGGGATGGTTACAACCCGGAGACCAGGGTATGCATATGGTTTTATGGTTGTCGGAAGACATTGATGATCGCAAGACAGCCACCGCTGCGCTGGCTGCAGGTGTAGCGGTCCGGCCCGTTTCCTCTACTTTCTCAATAGCCCGGAAACGACCCGGACTCATCCTGGGGTTGGGCGATTTTTCCCTGGCTGACATGGAGTCAGCGGTGCACGTACTGGCCCGCATTATTACTTCGGTTTAATGGAGAAGTAATGACTTCACCGCAAAATGGCCGGGGGATCAAATTATCTGTGAAAGTTGGCGTATCCCGTCCCACAGTTCCTGTGGGGAATGGTTAGCAAAACCAAGCAGGACCCCTTTGTCGGGCAGGGAACGCTGGCAGTAGCGTTCAAAAGACTGTATTCCCATACCAAGCTGGTTGGCCTTTGCCTCTATCTCTTTTCCACTGATGCCATCATTCAGCCAGCAAACCAGATGAATACCTGAGTCGGAGGAATGTACAGTCATTTTACCCGGTAGATAATGTTCGATTGCTGCAGTGAGTGCGCTCTTACGTTCGTGGCAGGCTTTACGTATCCGCCGTACATGGCAGGCATAATGTCCTTCACTGATGAAACGAGCCAGAACAGCCTGTTCCAGGTAACCCGTGCAAAGAACAGAAAAATACTTGCTGGTAATAAACTGTTCCTGCAATGCCTGAGGAATGATAAGGAAGCCCAATCGAAACTCCGGGTACATCATTTTAGAGAAGGTTCCTGCATAGATGACACGATCGTGCTTATCAAGACCCTGCAACGCCTGTAATGAGCGGGCCGTATACCGAAACTCACTGTTATAGTCATCTTCAAAAATCCATGCCTGATTAGCTTCAGCCCAGTCCAGAAGAGCCAGCCTGCGTGCGAGGCTGAGGGTTCCTCCCAGGGGAAACTGGTGGGACGGCGTTGTGTAAACCAGCCGGGCCTCCGGATAATGTTTGATACCATCATGAATATCCATTCCGTTAATATCGACCTTTACTGGCCTGACAACAGCGCCAGCAGCGGTAAAAGCTCCACGGGCCCCGTTATATCCGGGATCATCAAGCCACACCTCACTCCCCTGTGAAAGTAATGCCTGTGCCGTGATATTAACAGCCTGCTGGATACCGCTGACAATCATGATCTGGTTTTCATGACAAATAACGCCCCGGGTTGTCTGAATATAATCACATATAGCCTTACGCAGTGGTTTATATCCGGCAGGATCGGTGTGTAACCCCAATTCCTGTCGTGACTGTCTCCAGACTCGTCCAAGCAGTCGTCCCCATAGATTATGGGGGAAAAGATCTGTACAACCAACGCCAACACTAAAAAGACGTTTAGCATTGTTCCCTTTCTGGCTCTCAGAGCATAACCGACGCAATGAAGTCACATCAGAATTAAGCCTGCCCACAGCAGGTTTTTCCTTGGGCTGCTTAATCTGCTGATAATATCCACTGACAGTGCTATCAGGAACACAATCGCTCACGAAGGTACCAGATCCCCTGCGGGTCACCAGATATCCTTCATCCATCAGACGATCATAACCCGCAATAACGGAATTTCGGGATATGGACATCATTTCGGCCAGAGTCCGGCTTGAAGGAACACGAACTGCTGCGGGTAAACGCCCCTGGAGAATGGCATCACGGATAACGTTGTATACCTGATTTTTTATGACACCGTCTTGTATGAACAGCTCCTGGAACAAAGGCGGAACGGGTTTGCTCGTTGACAATGACAGTACCTCCGTAACAAAAGTGGATCCTATAAATATACAAGAAGTGTCACTTTTCAGGAACCAGAATAGCAATTAATCTGCTTAAAAGAAAAATGGGTAATATATGAGAAAATGAGGATGTAATATGGATAAGAAAGATACGGCGCTTAAATCACCTGAAATAAGTATTCAGGCAGTAACAGAAGATGATTATTTCCAATGGTTTCCTTTGTGGATAAAATATCAGGAGTTTTATCGCGTAGATATTCCTGATAATGTGACCAGATTAACCTGGGAGAGGTTTTTAAATCCCGTTGAGCCTGTGTTTTGTCTGGTGGCAAAATATCAGGGCGAAATTGTTGGGCTGGTACATTATCTGTTTCATCGTTCTACATGGGCTGAAACGGAGTATTGTTATCTGGAAGATCTCTATGTAGCTCAGGAGATCCGGGGTAAGCATATTGGTAAACGGCTCATCGAGCATGTACAGGTAAAAGCAAGAAAACGTCATGTTTCAAGGCTTTACTGGCACACACACGAAACAAACCTGCGTGGACAACGTCTTTACGACTGGCTGGGTAAGAAAAGCGGGATGATCGAGTATCTGATGCCAGTACAATAGTCAAAACTATGTAAAAAATTAATGAGATATAAGTATCTGGCGGGAACAGGTTCGCCAGATATTTTTGATATATAGCTTTATTTGAAAATACAGTAAACAGATATCGAAGATAAAAATATTTAACTATTTTATTTCCCCATTATTCACCTGTTTCATAGTAGCCAGTTAATTGGCTGTAACATGAATATGTTAAATAAATGCCATTCTAGAAAGAGAATGAATATTAGATTTCATTTATATCCTCTTTTTTATAAATAGATTGTATTCTGCAAACCTGAGAAGTACTGTAACCTGTTGCATCAGCTGTTTCGCGAATGCTCAGTTTCTTGACCTGTCGGTAGTACAGCACTTTCTGGTGACGCTCCAGGTCAGCCTGCTTACCACGGTATTTACCGAGCGAATGTGCCCGCTCAATTCCCTGCTTCTGGCGCTGGCGGCGGCTCAGCCAGTCCTTATGAGACATTGCGGCCATCAGGTCGATAAGCATGTTATTGATGGCAGTTATTACTGCGCGGGTGATCGGGTCGGCCTGCGAAGGGTCTTTATCTGACAGTGCCTGCCATGATGTGGGCACATCAAGACTGACAATCCGCAGCTCATGGTGTTCTATCTGCTTTTTCAGCGTCATCCAGTCGCTGTTACTCAGACGGGTCAGGCGGTCTATCTGCTCGACCAGCAAGATATCATTGCGATGACTGTCCATCAGTAAGCGTCCCAGCTCCGGGCGGTCAAGTTTTGTCCCGCTGATATTCTCCCGGTAGTAGCTGGCGATTTTATGCCCCCGTTTCTGAACGAACCGCTCCAGCATCTCTTTTGCCCGATCGGCGAACTGATCTTCCGTCGATGCCCTCAAATAAGCTCTGATGAACATTTTTCCACCGCGTTATCGCATTTAGGTTATTGCATTTAATCTATCGCATATAGGTTATGTCATTCATCGTGTGCCGTCACGTTTTGATTATGGCGTCAGGGTGTACCCTTATGCGATAACTACTTTTGTTAAAAATACCGCACAAAATAATTTATAAGGAAACTATATGGCACGGAGGCAGATCCTTTCGCTGTCGGAAAGAGAATCATTACTGGCATTACCAGACGATGAGTTAACGCTGACCCGAATGGCGTATTTCAGTGAACATGACCTGGCGCTTATCGGTGCTCACCGTAAACCCGCCAGCCGTTTTGGTTTTGCCGTCCTGCTTTGCTACCTGAAAAATGTCGGCTTTGCCCCGGATAAAAAAATTCCACCCTCTGATGCGCTGCTGAAGCATATCGCCAGCAGGCTAAAACTCACCGTGGATCTCTGGCCAGCTTACCTTTCCGGCAGGGAAACCACGCGACGTGAGCATTTAACCGAGCTGTACCGCTATCTTGGCGTAAAAGCGTTCACCGGCAAAATACAGCAGGACTGTATTACACACCTGCTGCCGATGGCGACGCGTACCGATAAAGGTATTCTCCTGGCCGAAGAACTGCTGGTCTGGCTCCGGCAGAACAACGTGATAACCCCCGCGATTAATGTCGTGGAGCGCACCTGTGCGGAGGCCATGGCTGGCGGCGATAAAATCGTGTTTCAGACCCTGAATGCCCCGTTAACCCCGGCTCACAGGGATGCTCTGGATCGCTTGCTTGAGTCATCAGATAATCTTCCTTCCCGGCTGACATGGCTTCTGCAACCGCCGGGTAAAATCAATGGCAAGAACGTGCTGCAACATCTTGATCGGCTGAACAGTATTGAATCGCTGGCATTACCGGAGGGTATCGATCGTACCATTCACCAGAACCGGTTGCTGAAACTGGCGCGGGAAGGCCGAAATATGAGCAGCCGGGATTTGACCCGATTTTCAGCAGCACGGCGTCATGCGATCCTGGTGTGCGTGCTGGAAGAAGCCAGAGCCACACTGACAGACGAAGTGATTGAGCTGCATGAGCGAATGCTGAACAGCCTGTTCAGTAAAGCCAAAAGAACACAGGCTGAGCGCCTTCAGCAGACCGGCAAGCTTATCCAGTCAAAACTGAGGCAATACATCGATGTCGGTCAGGCTCTGTCTGAAGCCCGTGATTGCGGTGGCGATCCATGGCTCGCAATAGAAAACATACTGCCATGGACTGAATTTGTCGCCAGTCTGGAGGAAACACGCTATCTCGCCAGAAAGAATAATTTTGACCCGCTGCATATTATTACCGAGAAATACAGCACATTACGGAAATATGCCCCGCGCATGTTGTCCGCTTTGCAGTTAGTCGCCACCCCGGCAGCGCAATCTCTGGCCGATGCGCTGGTTGTGATCAAAGACATGTACCGGAAACAGTCCCGCAAAGTACCGGCGACGGCACCGCTTGAGTTTGTCCCTGAAAGCTGGCGCAAGGTGGTGATGACTCCGGCGGGTATTGACCGACAGTACTATGAATTTTGTGCGCTCAGCGAGCTTAAGGGGGCGTTGCGTTCCGGGGATATCTGGGTCAAAGGCTCGCGCCGCTACAAAAATTTTGATGATTACCTCATACCCGAAAAGGACTTTGAGAAACTCACACCGGCGCTGTCACTGCCCGTATCTGCTGATTATCATGAGTACATTGCCAGTCGTATGACCCTGCTTCAGTCCAGACTTGAAGAGGTCAATGACATGGCTGCCCTTGGTGAGCTGCCCGATGTGGAAATATCTGACAAGGGCGTAAAAGTCTCTCCGCTGGATAACTGCGTTCCGGTGCAGGTTTCACCGCTGGCAGAACTGGTTTACAGCATGCTACCGCGACCTAAAATCACGGAAATTCTCGACGAGGTAAACAGCTGGACAACGTTTACCCGTCATTTTTCGCATATAAAAAATGACATTACCCGTCCCGATACCCGCCAGCTCCTCACCACCATTCTTGCGGATGGCATCAATCTTGGCCTGACCAAAATGGCAGAAGCCTGCCCCGGTAGCACCAAATCATCACTCGAAGATATTCAGGCATGGTACATCCGCGACGAAACCTATTCAGCTGCTCTTGCTGAGTTGGTAAATGCGCAGGGAAAAAGGCCACTGGCGGCATTCTGGGGAGACGGAACAACGTCATCATCAGATGGACAGAATTTCAGAACAGGCAGCTCAGGCCGCTACGCAGGGCAGGTTAACCCGAAATATGGGCAGGAGCCCGGACGTCAGTTTTATACCCATATTTCGGATCAATACAGCCCGTTTTATACCTGCATAATCAGTCGGGTCAGGGATTCAACGCATGTTCTCGATGGCTTGCTGTATCACGAAAGCGACCTGGAAATCAGGGAGCATTACACCGATACCGCTGGTTTCACCGATCATGTCTTTGCCCTGATGCATCTGCTAGGCTTTGCGTTCTGTCCGCGAATCAGGGATCTCCACGACAAGAAGCTGTTTATCAAAGGGAAAGCTGACCAATACCCGGCGCTTCAGTCACTGATATCAACAACCAGCCTGAATCTGAAAGAGATCGAAATTCACTGGCGTGAAGTGCTGCGTCTGGCAACCTCGATAAAGCAGGGAACCGTGACGGCATCCCTGATGCTGAAAAAGCTTGCCAGCTACCCCAAGCAAAACGGACTTGCCAAAGCACTGAGAGAAATTGGCCGTATTGAACGAACGCTGTTTATGCTCGACTGGTTCCGCGATCCAGCACTTCGTCGGCGGGTTCAAGCGGGACTGAATAAAGGAGAGGCCCGTAACGCGCTGGCGCGCGCGGTATTCCTGCACCGTCTGGGTGAAATAAGGGATCGTAAACCGGAAAATCAGAGCTACCGCGCCAGCGGTCTGACACTGCTGACGGCAGCTATCTCGCTGTGGAATACCGTCTATATGGAAAGAGCGGTCGATGCCCTGAAGCGTAAAAGGATAAAGATCAACGAGCAACTGCTGTCGCATTTGTCCCCGCTAGGCTGGGAACACATCAATCTGACAGGCGATTATATCTGGAAAAGCAACCGGATACCGCCTTCCGGTAAGTTTCGTCGGCTGAGGCCAGCTAAAGTAGGAAGGTCAAAAAACGACCTTAACGTACAATAATTTTCGATATCCAAACTGACCCCTATTAGTAAATGAGTTCATCTGTATCTCCTTTTTGTCAGTCATAAAAGCCTGGCAAAAATGTGACATTTGTCACGCCGTGTACAAAAAAACTTTGTGATGTTCAGGCACAGGGCCCTGCGTGAGCGATGAAAACATTCTGCATCGGTTAACTTCCTGATTTGAGACCGGGTCTGACAAATAGTTACCTCTGCCCGAAACTGCTTAGAGGTCCTACCTGTGCCACATTTTTGTGAAGACAGTCACATTTACTAAAACCTGACTATACTCCTGACTTTCTTTACCAGGTAGTTACAGTGAGCAAGGCAATCATGGATGTTCAAAAAGAAAACCATACCCAGAACTCATCGAGTGAGAACGATTCTTTAAATTTATCTGTGCAGCAACGCCTTTTTTTCATAGTGTTAGTGGCCACCATGGGGGCGCTGGCGTTTGGTTATGATACCGGGATCATATCAGGTGCTTTGCCCTATATGACATTGCCGGTCTCTCAGGGAGGTCTCAATCTCACCCCCTTTACCGAAGGCATGGTGACTTCTGCACTAACTTTTGGCTCAGCAATCGGAGCTTTTGTCAGCGGATACGCTTCTGACCGCTTTGGCCGCCGGATTACCCTTCGTAGCCTTGCTGTGTTGTTTGTTGCCGGTGCATTAGGAACAACTATTGCTCCTGACGTCGAGATCATGGTGCTGATGCGATTCATTCTCGGTTTCGCAGTAGGTGGCGGGTCGTCAACGGTTCCTGTTTTCATCGCCGAAATCGCCGGTCCCAAGCGTCGCGCACCACTGGTTAGCCGAAATGAGCTTATGATCGTTTCCGGTCAGCTACTGGCTTACATAGTCAGTGCGACAATGAGCCTTCTGCTTGAAAACCCTGGAATGTGGCGTTACATGCTGTCGCTGGCAATGATCCCCGGTGCGTTACTTTTTATCGGTACCTTTTTTGTACCTGCCTCTCCACACTGGATGGTAGCTGAAGGGCGTTTTAACGAGGCGCGTCGTATTATGCGTAAACTTCGTGAAAATCCACGCGAAATTAAAAACGAAATGGCTCAGATGCGCCAGAATGCGCGTGATGCACGTCGGGGGCCGCCTGCGAAAGAACTTTTGAAAGAAAAATGGATACTGCGGCTGGTGATGCTTGGATGTGGTATGGGGATCGTTGCCCAGTTCACTGGCGTTAATGCCTTTATGTATTATACGCCGATCATTCTCAAAAGCACCGGGCTGGGCACCAGCGCATCAATTGCAGCAACGATAGGAAATGGTGTAGTTTCAGTGATTGCTACTTTTGCAGGTATCAGAGCGATTAGCAGGTTCGGCCGGCGTCCAATGCTGATGGCAGGCCTGTCTGTGGTCATTGCAATGCAACTGGCACTGGGAGCCGTTCTGGTGCTTATGCCGTCTGGTATAGAGCAAAGCCTGCTGTCACTGGGATGTATCCTTGTATTCCTCTTCTTTATGCAAATGTGCATCTCTCCCGTGTACTGGCTGCTCATGTCAGAGCTTTTTCCTATGAAGGTTCGCGGTGTATTAACCGGCTCAGCTGTAGCTTTCCAGTGGATATGCAACGCTACCGTAGCACTGGCATTCCCCCCGTTGCTCTCTCAGCTAGGTAATTATACATTTTTCATCTTTGCAGGAATTAATGTGGGATCGCTGATTTTTGTCGCGGTTATGTTGCCCGAAACCCGTGGCAAGTCGCTGGAAGAAATTGAAACGCACATGCGTGCGCATTTCGGTGAAGAATAAGCAGGGACCACAGCAATGTAGTGGTAAAACTGAGTGCCCTTTTTAAAGGGCATTTTCAGTCCTGACGGGGACTCATTTTTACCAGCAGAAGAGATGACTGGTACAGTTTATTAGAAGGACTTGAGATGTCATGGCAGTGAATTTAAAATTGAAGACAACCATTATGAAAAATTAGAGTCGATTACTTCAACGGGGAAAATGACAATAAAAACTTTCCCAACAAAAATATACACCCGAAATAAATATCAGTTCTGGTATACAAGCATGCAATATCAAACATAAATTAAACAGATATAAAACCTATGTTTCGATCATTTTTCATGCCGCATCCTTGCGAGCCGGAACGCGAACTATACATTTTCCTTTACTTCTGGCCAGGCTAAAATGCTCCCATCTTTCAGGAATAACCTTCCCTGAAAATTCGTAACACCGGCAGCTTCCAGCCACATCCACTCTTCAGCTTTTTCTATCCCTGATACAATGACTTTAATTTCCAGAGCAGAACAGCAACGAATAACAGATTGCAAAATGGCTTGTTTAGGGCCACTGCTGTGGATGTCACGTATCATCTTCTCACCAACTCTTATCCTGTCAGGCTGAACATAGGCCAGTAAGGAGAGTCCCGCGGAACCCTCGCCGAAATTATCTATGGATAAACTGATGCCTGCCTGCTTCAAAAGTTTTACTGAGAGAGAAAACTGAGCAAGATTAGAAATGACCTCTTTCTCACTGACTCCAAGCAAAACCTGTTCCGGAACAAGACCTGATTGATAAATACAGTCTACAAGCTGACTGACAGAATCCTCGAAGATCACCAGAGTCATTGGAAGAATACTTACATAAAGAGGCATTCCTGACGGACATGACATGCCGGCACTGCGAAGTGCTTTCTTTACAGATTTGAGATTATAGAGGTGCCTGGTAAAATCGTCCTGCTCTTTACTGTCTGAATTTGGCACTGCCTCAATACCTGTTACGGTACGACCCAGAGGATCTATTATAGCCCTGAAAGTTATTCCCTCTGAACCCCCTGGTTGATGATGTGAGTGAGGCATTTCCTCAGCAACAAAATCCCAGTAATCAGCGGGCAGAACTTCAAAGTAATTTTCCCTCTCCCTGGATTCGACAAAAGTTCTCAGAAATTGTAATCCTCTGTCATCATAGGTAAGACGATATTTAGTCGTTCCTCTGTCAAGAACTTCCTGAAGCAAAGTATCAGTATTATGCTGACGTAAATCAAAGAGCTCCATGCCATGTTTACCAAAACGGCGTGAAGGAGAAAAATCTCGCATCAATTCAACGATGTTGTGGTGTCGCTTATCGTTACATATACGCGAATATATTTCATCGACTCCTGCTTCAGGCCCCTCAAGGATCTGAAAAAAATGTGTTCCATTGAAGAGAAGGATACCCGTAACATTAAGCTGAGCATTTTGAACATTTGCACGAGCTACCATTTCTGGAAGGATGTTTAAGGGAGTATCATCATTAATGTGACTACGGTAAATAATTGTGTTCAGCAATTATATTACTCCGGACTTAGGGGACAGTGACCGCTACACTACCAGCAGTGATGATTTTTTTAAACCTGAAACTCCCTGTAATTTATGAAATCTTAGACGTTCTTCTACCCTTTGAATGGATCAGTTTGTCAGGACTTAGATTCGGACATATCATTGTTCCGCTGATGTTGATGCTTAATTATCACTGGCTTAAATATCTGATTTAGAACGATAATTTAATGAAAGATAGAGTAATAAGCAGAACCAGACCATTTATAATTTAAGTTCTGGTGTTTAGACCTGTGGATGCTGCTTGAATGATAGAAGATAAAGATTCATTTTTTTACAGCTACCACGTCAGTTTTGTCGGTAACGCCCTCATTAACCTGCACACCTCCTGCCAGTCCCTGAGAAAGGGCTGCACGGTACCAGCCTGCTACTGTTGCCGGTGAGCCTTCAAGAGTCCACAACTCACCTGATGCATTATGAAACTGAAGGCAGGTAGAACCGTCTTTACTAATTATAAAATCAGCGCGGCATGCCTTGTAATCTTCTCCTGCAACATGAATCAATCTTTCCGGTTTAAGAAGGGTACCAGTGTTGAAGGGAAGAATTATTGGCTCTTCAGGGTTTCTGTTGATAGATTCCATTCTTTTCATGCCCTGAGGGGACTGGAGGTAATCAAGGCATGCATATCCAGCATCAGTCATGGATATATTGCTGGGAGTGCCGCAGTGATAATCTGATTTGATAAAGCCAGAAGAGTTAAGCCACTGAAGACACTGGCGCACGTTAGATCTGAAAATTCTCTTGTTGTAATCACGCTCAAGTTTATTAAACAGAGGAGTAAGCGTTACGCTTGATAAACCACTTCCCTGAAGCTCTTCAAGAGTAAGCAATATTCGCAAACCCAGACTGGAAACTTTGATTGTTTTAAGATCATTCAAAAGAACCTCCCGTTAAAAAATTAAATTTATTTCTTTATCCACAGTTTATTATAGCACACGAGCTTTATCTGTAATGTTGCCAGCTTAACATTCCTGACGTAGAATCTTATTCCTGCCTGACTCCTTCGCCTCGTAAAGGAGACGGTCAGCTTCAACCAGAGCCTGCATTACATCGTCTTCACTTATCTTCAGGTTAACTATGCCTGCTGAAAATGTAATGTTCTCATTATCTGAAAATTTTAGCTTATACATTTCACCCTGAAGTTTCATAGCCATTGCACACGCTGCGTTGATATCTGTTCCGGGAAGTAGAGCAACAAATTCTTCACCTCCGAAACGAGCAATGAGAGCATTTTTTTTGAAAGAATTTTTTATAAGTGATGAGAAATTCATCAGCACCCGATCACCAGTCTCATGTCCGTAACTGTCGTTTATTTTTTTAAAATGATCTAAATCCATTAAAATCAGAGAGTTTGTTTTACTTTTCGACTGGTTAACAAGCGCGCGAAAAAAGCCTCGTCTGTTCAAAATTCCTGTAAGAGGATCCGTAGCAGACTCCTCTCTGAATTTCTCAGCGCGTTGATTCATATCCATTAAACGATAATATACTGCACTGGTTAATTGATTCGCTTCATAGAACCATGTTCTGACTCTCGGTAATTTTTTCAATAAGGATTTTCCATCTGCACCTTCAGTTATTTTAGCAAGTTTCTCTAACGGTTGGGAAATTTTCACAGAAATAAAGAAAACCACAAAAAACATTGTAAATAATATAAAGAATATCAAAGGAAGCGATTTTTTTACAGAAGCGTAAAGCATGTTGGTCGCTGTTTGTTTGGGTGTTGAAATCAAGACTATCCATTTTAATCTATCTACGCATGCAAATCCTATTGTAAAAGAGGATAAATCCATACTTCCAGATACACCCGAATCGCATAACGAACTGAAATTTTTTCTTATTGATAGAACATGGCTGTCATAATCATTGAATATAACACTATCAGAAGAGTCAAGTATTGTAACCTTGGTATTAGCTCCATAGAAGTGCTGACCTATAATCCGGCTCAAAATACTATCAGTAGTTAAATAAATTGTACCACCGATAAATCCCTGATAATTACCCTGAGAAGAAAAAACTGGCTGGGAAATCATTACAACTAAATTGCCCACAACCGATACAAATGGAGAAGATATAAGAGGTATTTTATTGATAATGTTATTTTTAACATTAAGGGTGTTTATGTATCTACCTTCCATATTTCCTGCCTGGTTGGTTGTTACTTCAACTTGACTTTCTTTGTTAATATAAAAAACAGAATTGAAATAATCTGATTGACCAGAGATGTGTAAAAATTGTTTCTTTACATCATCTTTTTCAAATGTGTTTGAAATAAGGTCAGCGCTCCATTCAAGTTGCTTTTGTGCTGACGCCAGATACTGATCGGTGGTTGATGCTATCTTTTTGGCATAGGCCTCATTACTGAAAGCAATGTAATCCCTGATTTCCTCCCGCTGGTACCAGAAGATGCAAAAAATTATCAGACATGTCGTCAACAGCATGCTACCTGCTGACAAAAAAAGTATAAGCGTCCTGAGTCTGACTTTCATTATGGGCATACCTGCCTGTGATAAAGTAAATCATTAATTAATAATGGTGTTTATTATTATACCTGAGATGATAGATATGCGAAGTTTATTTTTAAACATCGTTAACACTTACGAATTAAGGTCTGCATCATTGGTTTTGACAACTAATTTAATGAGTTCTGGAATGATAATTTCTTAGTCCCGTAAGTGATTAGTAAAGCTGAAGTTTAAGGCGTAGATACAGACCCAATTTTCAGCAGTTAAAACGGTGAACTGAAACGCACTGATTCATAAATTATGGTTACTTATTAACTCACGTAACAGATAGTCAGGTAACTACATATCGCATGAGATCCTTGATTGTGTATATGAATGAAATAACATACTCCACTAAATTTTAGTCTTCCATGCAATATATAAAACTTTAATAAATGAATCAGCGAAGATAAAAAACTAAATTTACATCACTTGAATAGAAATGGAAATGGCAAAAATCACCTCAGCATTTCAGAAATTAACCTTCTTTCCAGTCTTTTTCGACTTCAGGCTTAGTTAATTTTAAAATGACCTTGTTATCATCAACTCTGTCGACCCAGGATAGTGGAATTATGTGATGAATACCGCCAGCTTCAGGTTCATTCCTGACAAGTTTTATACTATCATCCCCTTCTAAGTGGTCCACCACGCCAACATGAATACCATTTTTGTCGGTAACCTGTGCGTGATCCATGATTTCAGCTTTGTTTACCATAATTGACTCCTTGCATAAGATCCTTAACTATAGGAGAGAAAATAAGAATACACAAACCAAACTGGCAGAAATAAACAGAATAACATCACAGTAATATTTCAAACCACAGATGATGTTTCCGAACCAACCTATTGAAAAACAGATTTCAACCATCTGATTTTAAGATAAAAAACCTGGTTTTCTTAAGATTCTTACTGCGTTGATGTTCCAAAAAACACAAATATATTTTGCTGCAGAATTATCTTAAAATACCCCTTGATTTTAATGATTGATGATTTGTTATGTAACACGACCCGGAACTACTTTGTCCCAGCTATAATATCGTAAATCTTTGCACCCAGAACCTGACTACTGTCACGCAGTGATTCATCGGATGTTTTCACTGCTATCCGGCACAAAGCAACGCGCAAATTCCTAAGGTATTCAAGGCTTAAGTCTGAGCCACTGGAATTACAAACATGTTCTGCAAGTAAAATTATGATCTCTGATATCTTCTTCTCATTTTCTGTCATTTTTTTCCATGATTGATGATTCAGGACGTATACAAAGTACAATTATGGATTGCTATACAGTTTAATGTGTGACACAGGATGATTTTTTCAACTTTAGTTCAGGTTTAATGAGTGCTCAGTCATGATGTAAAAAAACTGGTGAATCCTGTTACTATTAAAAATCATCGAATAACAAAAATATTTGAGTCTGTAGCAAAGCTAAGAAACTGGCTGCTCATATTTGTTTGTTGCAGCAGCAACTGAATTACCCTGTATAATCATCAGCATTACCAGTGTCAGTCCCGACGGAGGTTATCTTGTGACGCATGCGTTACGGACTTCCCTCCCATTGCTGCGTGGACAGTTCCGGATTTCACCGTTTTACCCGTAAGGCGAACGTGCCTGAAGGCCTGCTCAGTAGAGTAACAAAATTACGCCATGATAAACGCCCCTTAACGGACATTGTCTTGGTAGAAACTCGCTATTCACCGGCTGCGGATTTTCTCTGTTGTTCACCAGGCCTGCATGCACGGCTCACGAAGGTGCTGTCCGAAGCCTTGCTTTCAGGTGACTATTGGGCGAAAGCACTCGCGACAGATCAGAAGCGCGAAACGTGATGTTGATATCGGATGCGACAGTCTGTCGCATCGTCCTGACTGCAGATTTACAGGTTAATCCCTGTCGGTCTGCTGCTATAACTCTCATCATGCGGCGGCTGGTGCGCTTAAATCAGGACGCATCACTCAGCTGGATGTAGTGTACAGACTTTCTGGCAACGGCCGCACAGGGCAGTCACAGCGCCGTGCATGGTATCATGCTAATCACAACTCGTTTGCTGCTTTAATCATCTGAACGTGTCTGGTGTTAAACGATTACGACGCCATAGAAAGCTGGCAACAATATGTCTGCGTCTGCTGAGCAAGTCGGCGACAAATATGGCATACCGATGGATTTCGTCATGGATGCTCTGGCTACAGGACACAGGTTCAAATGCCTCATCTGCATCGATGATTTTGCAAAGGAGTGCCTGACGTTCACTATTGCCTTCAGGAATTCAGGCGTGCAAGCCACGTGTAATCTGGACAGCATTGCACTGCTTCGTGGCTGTCCGGCAAGGATAAGAACCGATCAGGGCCCGGAGTTTACCTGCCATGCGCTATATCAACAGGCCTTTTAGCATGACGTGGAGCGAGGAGCTGCTGCTTATCCAGCCCGGCAAACCGAAACAAAACGAACTTATTGATTCTCTTACGGCCGCTTTCACGATGAATGCCTGAATGAACACTGGTTCATTGATATCAGTCATGCCAGAAATACCATTTGTGAATGGCGTCAGGTGTGAAGCGACTGTCCCCACATTCCACGCTACATTATAAGACGCGATGTTAATCTGGGGCGGGCTGGGGAAAGGGTGATTCGGATAGTAAAGGATCCGACATTACTAAGTAAGCATTGTATCTGATCCTGCGGGCAGGTAAGGAGAATCCGGCCATCAGCCTGTAATCGGTGACAAAAATTGCAGGTAGCTGAATTGCAATGAAAATAGAAAAATGACATCAGTAGTTAATACAGGCTGACATATGAGTATTGAAAGTTCTTAAGAGGTCACGTTTATTTGGCGGGGGTTATTACTGACAGATGAGCAGATAATATGATGGACACCTGATAATTTTCTAGTATGAACACCCGGGACAGTACACGGGTGTTCATATTAATGAGATTTTTACAAATCTCCAATTCGGAGGTGTTCAGGATTTTGGTGAAACATTCATTTCAAGACAACAACTATCGTTACTTAAGATTCATCGAACATCAAAATCCGATATCGTCGTCTGTACGGCACAAAATCAGTTCCAGCGCATTACGCAGTATATCCTGCTCAACAGCGTCGTTTGAAGTATCTAACATGTTGATTAATTTTATTATTATGGCTTTATTGGTAACGCTACCATTGAGGGTGATCTGTTCTCTGATTATTGCCCCGATGATTTTACGTTCATCTTCAAATTTTACAGTAGAAGAACCAAATAATTCGAGGAAGGCGCTATGTTCGGTATGATGCATGTAATCTCCCGGATAATATAGAGTTAAATGTTCTGATTTAAGTGAAATTGAGTTGCGTGTTCAATTTCATGCTTCAATGTTTTTTATCTTCGGGCTCCTGCCCTGAATACGAATCAGAAAATGTGCTGTGTGATTTTTTTACGTTCTGTCTGGCCACTGAAGTACTGTTCTTCACGTCTTCGATTGCACGGTGGATAGCATGCTGACGTTCCGGATCAGGTTCAGTCCCTGACATAATGTTCAACGTATCCAGAACTGTGCTTATGGATATCCGGGAATCACTGCTAATCAGTTTAACTATAGCCTCCCCGAGCACGGTGTCTACAAGCATTTCTTCTTTATTACTGTACATATTAAATCTCTTGCTGCTTAACGACGTAACTAAAATACAAAAAAACAATTAATTCATATAGATAATAAAAAAATACTTAAGGTAAATTCAGTCACAATCACGGCCGAAAAGCAGAGCAATCAGTTGATGATAATGATTTTCTTCATCACTGCTGGTAACTGTTTCAAGCTTTGATAACAGTGAGGTACAGATTGCCTTACGGCTCAGCGTCTTACCAGAAACCAGAATCTCGGTAACAATCCTGCCAAGTGTCTCCTGCTGGGATGGCATCGTGGCGTTTTTAAAATACTGAGAAATCTGTTCTGCAGCTTTGGAATTGCGTTCGCGATGGCGCATCAAGATACTCCAGGATGATAAGGTTATAGGTTTACACCTCTACAAGTTATACAAAAAAACAATTTCTGTACAGAAAATAATAATCCTACCAGAAGCATTTTAACTAATACCCCTAATAAATCATTTATTTCAACAAGTTAAAAACAAGTCATTGATGCGTGCTTCCGAAAGTTGTACAGGGGGAAATTGCCTAAAAAAACCCATCTGCAACACGGTGAATTCTGCTCAGAAGCTGTTATAGTGACCCTATGGATACCTGCTGGAAAGCTAATTGAAACATGATATTGTACAAATTGATGACGTTGAGACAGTCATCGGAAATGCCATAACCCGTCTGTTAAAAATCGGCGAGAGTCCGGAAGCTGAAAATATCATAAATATGATACAACTGATGAGCATGGTCAGCAGTGATCAGAATCTGAAGGCACGTTGTGAAGAAGCAAAATGTTTGATTTTAAAGCATCTGAAAACTAGCTGAATCTGATTTCTAAAAGAAAGAGCGTCGGGCCATTACTGGCATGGCCCGAAAAATTTACCGGAGTGAACCAAATTAAAACTCCGTTTCTGACTTCGAAGTATCAGAACTGATGACAATCAACTGAGCATCAGAGACATTACTCTGTTCAAGCTCCTGTGATGTTCTGAATCTGGTACTCGATGAGGCTCCTGGTCTTTTATAATCTCTCAGCCAGCGGCAGGTATCATTAATAAGTAGTTCACGGTCAGGATCTTTGACATCAGTGGCCTGTAAATTCAGTTCCTGAATCAGACTGTCAACACTGACCTTTTGCCTTTTAAGGATTAAGTTCATTGCAGCCTCACCAAGCAGTCTGGCTTGTTTGTCTTCATCTGTAATGTTCAACTGAGCCTCCTCAATGGTGAAAGTTTGATTCCACTAAAATATAGCATATACCGATAATAGCTAAGATATCAATAGTTTATTTAATATCAGTTATTACCATTTAACAGTGTACCGGACAGTTTTGTGGCTTTTTACAAGTTAAGTAAATGAATATTGACGTTCAGGAGGGGTAAGCCAATGAATTATATTGATAAATCCAGAAAAAAGGAGTTATTTTCTCAGTGTATAGCTGAAAAATTTCTTCAAATTCTCTCATAACTCCGCTGAAACTCATTAATTTGATAGTTTATTTTACTGATTGAAATCATTAAACCTGTCAATGAGACTCACCTGAAATAAAAAATTTATATTTTCTCAGGGCACCTTGATAATTTATGTTTATTTACTATTGTTGATATGTGTGTCCCTGTTACTCTCTCCTGCGAGCACCCTGCTCATTATATATTTTGCCCGAGAATATCGGGCTTTTTTTATTTTTTTTACAAAAAAAACCAGCCCTACCGGGCTGGCTAATAAATAAAACTTTTTTATTATAAACACAGTCGCGGAATTATCTCCGGACCGGTTTGTTAACGGGATGTCGAGGTTGTAGTGGTAGTTGTGGTCCCGGTATTAGAACCATTACCACCGCCAGCAGAAGCAATGGCAATTCCTGCTAAAGCAGCCACAGCTCCCACACCGATCGCATCAGTTGCACCTTTTGAAATGGCTGCTGCATCAGCGCCCGCCGTCACACCATCACCAGGAGCAGCATGTACTCCAGCAATTAGTGAAGACAGTACCAGTAAAACTGCAAATTTTGCCTTCATGATTGACCTCACATTAAATAAAACCAAACATTCCATCCAGGAAAGTGCAAATCAAATCTAGCACAAGTAATAAAAAACACATCGTTTAATTTTTAAAAATTTTCATAAATTCTGGTTTTAAAATTTACACCTTCTGATTCATTGAGTTAACCAGACGAGCATCAGATAAAATCTCAACTAAATCAATCTTTCACACTTTTCCAAGCTCAACACCTGCAAACTGTCCTTCTCTGCAAAGCAGGACATCTGCATATCAGCTGTCAGAACATCAGCAAATACCTGTGAAAAAAAGCAATCCGGATTATTTCAATCCAGTGAATTCATGCATGCAAGGATGCTGTGATCTGATATTTTAAGGTTTAACGGCGCTTTAATCCGGTAACTAATTCTTATTCATTATTGATGGTGAAAGTTCTGTTGCACTACGTCAGTTCGCCACAGAGTTGCCCGTGAAGTAACAAAAAGGAGTAATTCGAGCCATGAGATATCCTGCGAACGGCTGAATATTCAAAATTCACTTCCTGCCAGGTTGATTTTTTTACAACATTTATTAAGTACTTACATAGGAAATGCGATATCTTTAGTAATTTTCATCCTGCTCATGAGCCGATGCGTCTGCTGGGTGTACCCGGGTTGCTCAGAAGGAAATTCATGGGCGTCCATTTTTCATAAAATCTCTATCTTTAGATTTTCTTGATAAGATTTTTTAAATGCGTGGAGACCTTCGCATGTAAAATTCTCCTGACTGTACGAAAAAAAATCATGGTTGATTATTTTTAAAAAAAATTTCTTTATCATTTTTTTTAATTACTTCAGTATGCGACCATGAGGAAAAATTAATCCAGATCTTTACTAACTTCATACCTAAACAAGTATATAATTATAAAAATAAAATTACGGACGTGAATATTATGGTATGGACGCTCATAATTTTCAACTTTACCGTCTGTAAAAATTAATCTTGACATCAACCCCTGTCGAAAATACTGTATCGATTCGTTCTGGACTTCAACCACAATTTATCAATTTTAAAAACACAAGTAAAATTGATTTTATTATAAAATAACATGAGCAATCAATTAGTTAAACCCTCCTCGCAGGCTAATCTACCTCACATAAATTTGATTTATCCAGTTAATTTTTCTTCACATAGATTTTTATTAATATACGATTTATCGTTATTGAGCCATATGACAGAAATGGATGAAAAATTACTTATTGTCATTTTTACCCTTCCATTATTATATCAATCTGAAGTCAGACAGTACTGACAAAGAAATTTGTCCCGAAAAATTACGTTCAGCTTTTTTTATAATGTGCTGACATTTTTTTCGATTTATCCTCATCACCCGAGCCAACCGGTTGGAGCTGAAACCGTCAGACACCAGGTCCGGGTTTGCTTTACAGGAAAAATCTCTTCACCTTCTCCATCTGGATCACATACAGGCTGTAGCCTGAAACCGGGGAGTATGTTCTTTTACCGACATCTCAGTGTGATGACGGTTCACACTTCGGATCGTATATGCACACACTCACTATGTATAAAAGAACAACTTTCTCTTAAATCTTTAATCATCCAGGTATGCACCCCAGAGTGCCTGGAAGGTCCCTCCCGCGGCCCAGCCGGATTTTTTTACATATAAAACAGTTTATTACATGTCTTCTCATATGCCCTGCCCGTGCAAACAGCCTTCTTTTAATTTATTCCCTGCCAGGTTATTCTCCCCATAACGGGGAAAAGCCGAAAAACAGATCAAGAGAGGATCTGCTGAGGATCGATTTATTGCAGTGGTTTTCTCTGGACAAACCGGGGAAAATACGTTCCATGACCGCAGACAACGGAGAATGAAAAATTGAGTACTTTACCCCTGCTGCCGGCAAAGAATTCACACAGCGACACCGGTGTGCAAATTTCGACCAAGCCGGTTGCCGCACGTTATTTTGACTACGAAAGTGCCGTGGCGTTGAGAAACCTCGCTGCCGCGTACGGTACCGACATGCCGCGCTACCTGCTGGCGCCTGAAGTTGCCGTGCTGCTGTCAAAGGTGACCGATCTCCGTAAACGACTTTTTATTGACACTCTGTGGAACACGGGTGGCCGGCTGAATGAGATCCTGCCACTGAACCGCGATGACTTCGTTCTGGATTCCCCTGTCACAGGTTCACCTCTGGGTTCTCCTTTTGTGGTACTGCGCACCCTCAAGCAGCGCCGGCTGGAAGAGGCCTCTGTGAACCGCAGCCGTCGTCGTGGCAGGCCGACGAAAGACGAACAGCAGGCAGAGCGCGAGGCAGAAGCACTGATCCGTGATAATCCGCCGCGCGCGGTGCCGCTGACCGATACCGGATATGTACAGCGACTCCGGGAATGGTTCGCGACCGTACAGCCAGCACCCGGGACACGGCTGTGGGATATAAAAAGCGAGGACACCGCGCGCAGCTGGATAAGTCAGGCAGTTGCCGCGGCCACGCGTGACGGTGTGACGTTTTCCATCCGGCCGGTGACCCCAAAGACGTTCAGGGACTCATTTGCGATGCATCTGGTTCAGCATCAGGTGCCACAGAAAGTCATTCAGACGCTGATGGGGCATAAAGATGCCAAATCAACCGAGTGGTACACGCGTGTGTTTGCTCTGGACGTCACCCGCCAGCTCGGTGTTCGGTTCTCCATGGATGCAGTTGAAGCCCGTGCACTTCTGGATCATCGCTGATTATGCAAGTACCGGAACGTGTGAAAGATTCGGATAAAAAGATAAGGATATTTCCATCAGAGCCCTTGAAGTCCTGCTCAGTAACGGAACCTGTTCATGAGTGAGGGCTCCGGCACTGGCTTGTACAGGCCAGCGATGTCTTACACATGAAGCTGTAATGACTGTCTTTCGGTACCTCACAGTACAGATGTCAGTTTCACCTTATTTTAAGCAATCAAAGCCGATCATTATCAGCAGGTGCCTCACAATGATCTCATCTTTCCCGCAACGCTCTTCGTCATTTATGTCGAAATAATACCTGGTTACAGAAATATCTAACTGTCATCAGGTTAATACTCATATCTGTTCCAGCTTTGCAAAAGAAAAAGGAAGGAGTGACCTGTAAAACCTGAAATATATAAACTGATCAAGAAAACACTGTGTTAAGTGAACACTTTCAGCAGTCTGTGGCCCGGGAAGAGACAGTACCGGTGAATTTTCGCTTCCTCGTTTATTCCCGGGCTGTACCCGGTCATTCCCTGCGGCGAGCGCTGTGGATACATTACAATAAAAATTTCAGCAATCTCACTCATGTTAATTTATAAATGACAGATGTTTTCTGACTACAGAATACGGTTATTAAAACCACCGTCATGTTCAGATATAAAATCAGGTGGTTGTTCAGATACGCCGGATGTATGGAACGGTATTTATTCCGGATATCCATACAGATTTATCTTTCCAGACAGGTATTCACCAAGGTAAACCTCACTTATTTTATCGAAACCCTGCTCTTTTATTTTTTCGTCTAACCACTCTCTGTCTTTATTAATTATTTCAAGCAGATCATGATTAGCAGAACCATCCACGATTATTGGATAACGGATGTTTTCATCTCCAATCTGGATAATGGTAAGTTGGCCATTCTGTTCAAGAACAACACGTTTAAGCTGTTCAACTTCGTAAATCCCGTTAGACCTTAACTTGAACATCAGATCGTTGGCTGAAACCCCGTTTCTCAGGCACTCTCTTACATTTACGATCCCATTATGTACGAGAGTGACAGGTTTTCCATCTATGACCCTTTTAACTAATCTGTTGTTTTCCTTCATGAATTTAAGCAAGAAAACAAGCAAGGTCCAGATAAGCAATACAAGAACAAACTGCAGAACTGTAATGGACTCATTATAAATAACACCACCTATGATACCGCCAAGAACATAGTTCTGAACCTGGTCCATTGCTGATGTCGGTGCAAGGTTTCCTTTTCCCATCAGATTAATCTGTACTATCAGACACAATATTCCAAGCCCAAGCTTAATGAAAATGGGTGTGTAGATGATCATGGTTATCCTTATTTTTCAGTTACTGAAATATCTGTGGTTAATAACCAGGTTTTATCCAGGCTGTAAGTCTTCTGGTCTGCACTTAAGTTAACACGATAGTAAGAATCATTGATTTTAATGATGACACCATCTGATAACTGCACCGAACTGGAGTAAATTGAATTAATACTTGCATTCTTATCTTTAGATAACAGTTTTACAAAATTTACCATCTGAGATGATTGTGAGTGTACGTTCTGGCTGTTCGTGTAGTCTGAGTACTGAATTCCGGATGTGAGAAGTAAAAAAAGGAGAGCAATGATTGTTAAATCTCTGTATTTTGTTTGCAATCTGTGACGCATATAAAGACTGAAAACCAGTATTAAAACGAAAAGCGAGCTAAAAATAAGAATGTATTTCAGGTAGTCATTGATGCTGGATTGCATTTGCAAATATTCAATCCCGTAAAATTTCATAAAATGATTAGTCCTTATTCAATTAATTCATTTTTCAATTATAGTTAATTATTCAAATTTAGCACGGTTCTATTATTATTCATTATCCGTAAGTTGTCATCTAAAAAATTTTTAGTTAAATAAATGTTGATTATCTATATTAATCCCAGGGATTAATTTTAGTAAATTTGACCGCCGGAACGTATGCAGAATACAGTTCTTCCGGATAATTTTAAACTGCTTCAGCTGTAAAGAACTGCCTTGTGATACCGAGCAGCCTCCAACACTGACAGGTTTTAAGTATTCAGCTGTGAATTAGCAGAGAAATTTAATTTCACTTTTCATCCGGGTACAATTCCCATCAGATCTTTTATAGAATTTTTAACCGGTTAAAAAACATCCTTTCTCTTTTGGCCGCCCTGAAATCAGACTCACAAAAACCCAAATATCTTATTGAAAAAAAACAATAAAATCCAAATTCAGTGCATTTCCTTTCAGTTTTACTGTTATGTCAGATTTGATCCAAATCCATAAGTCATTACTATTTTAGGCAAATGATTTTTTTCTGATTACCCCATCAAAGAATAAATGTCTTCTGTCCACTATCGTGGTCTGTTCTTATTCTCTGCAGACAGAAAGGGGTATTTCAACCTTGTCCAGAGGAAGGGATAACGGAGGCAAAAATAATACAATATGCGCTGTAATTCAGTTTTCTGAACCGGAAAAGTCAGACTTTTCGGTAATGTCTGGCAGTGCATATATCAGTTAAGTAAAGGCATATACTGGTGATATGATCCCTTTATGAGCTCTAACCGGACATTCAGCCTGGTAAGTACGGCTACCCGTAACTCTGCGTTACGTGAACGGGAATATCCTCCTGAACGTTCTTCCGGGAGCCTGGCTTACCCTCACACATCTTCTACGTTACGGCATGATTTAACATTACTGAGATTGATAATTGCATGATATTCAGTCATGCGGGCTTCACATATTGCTAACACTGATTTTGTCAGTTTGCCCGTAGCTCTTTGTGTGAGGGCTGGCAGAGAGCAATGATTATAGTCAGGCTACATAAGCTATAGTGAGCAACAGCACTCTCGCATAAGCTATAGAAAGCAAAATGACGCCCTGCTATTCTTGCGCGCTGACTGAATAAATATATCAATAATAACATATACATAACCATTTTTAATAAGCTGTATCAAGTAGGGTTGTCTGACATTTCTCATTTCCCCATATGCAGGCCATCCCAGTTCTGTTCTGGATATGACTTGCATTCAAAATATAATTTAAACCCATTTTTCAAATGGTTATAATTTTATGGCCTGTGGAAATCAGCTAAAAAACGGACTGTTGCTTAACGTGCCATGCTGCGCCGGTTGGGTGTTAAGGTGTTCCATCAGAGATGACTGATAACCGTAAAGAAACAATGCTACTTAATAATAAAAAAATTAAAAATCAATAAGATAGATATACTACATAAGCTACAGATTGTTCATTACAGGACTGCCCGAATTAAGCACAGACATGCTGTTACTCCGGAGACAGGTGCTGGTTTGTCTTACAATATAAGCTACAGTGAGCACTCGCTGATATGCCATAAGAAAAAAACAATATACGGATCAACAAATTACTTAAAAAACATAAACTACAGCGAGCACAAAACTTCAGCAAATCCTACCGCATACTCACTACAGCTTATTCTCCTCCGTTTTTGAGGAGAGCTGCCAGGTCCTCCATGGTGATACCCAGTTTACTGAGAATTTTCTTCTTTTCCTGAAGAGTCGCATTGACACTGTTTTTATTCACCACGGGCTTCGGATTCTCAGTACTGGCGTTCCCTGGAGCTTTCAGTTTTGGCCTGCGATAATTCACCTGGATGTAAACCGTGTTACCCCGTTTGAATTCGGTGTAATCGAGATAGCCGATTTCCCTCAACTGTTCCAGTGCACGCCTGACTGTCTGGTTTTGCGAGAACACCGGTGACCGAAGATTCAGCCTTGCGCGAAGCCGGGCGAGTGAGATAGGCACAGGGTTCTGGGGCAGGCTTTCAATATAGGTATATAAGGCCTGAGCCGATTCACGCCGTTTAAGGGCATTAATAGCCTTAAGCTGCAACAATACTTTGTGATCGAACTGATACAGCTCAAACAGCTTAGGGTCGGCTTCCAGCACCACAATGTCTTTCTTTGTATCGTAAAGCGCTGACTGTACGAGGTGCGTTATGTACTCCCGTGCGTCTTCACCTTTCTCACTACTGAACGAAATAGTCGTCGCGGCAATACGCTTCAGAGAGGGGCTTATACGCTCTCTGAGCTTCCTGGAAGAGCGGCTGGAAGGAATACCACAAAGTCTTGCGAACTCCACGAAAGACAGTTCTACGCGGTTCCCTGAGACCTTATGCTTGGCAAAGGAATGGATGATGCCAACCCACGTCTTGAAATCATTGTCCATATCGAGCCGGGGCCCGAGGATCTCAATGTTGGTATAACCTTCGGCCTTGGCAAGCGTCAGTTTAGACAATTCCTCTGTCGCATCTGTTCTGGATGTTGCATCTTTGGTGCTGTTTTTCAGGGATTTAAGAGTTGGAACGAAAACCCCCAGTCGCATCAGAGCAACCGGCTGCACCGTTTTATTCTCATTCGGTTTCAGTGTGACTATTTCACCAGTACGTTTGTCAATTTCTTCAAAGAAGGTGTCCGGGTTGAGCGTTTTTTCATCCATCAGCAGTCCAGGTCAGGTTGTTACTATCGTTTTGATCATCGCAATCAGGGATGTGGATGACTGAAATACAACATGTCACGAAAGCACCGAACCAGTTGTACTTTCAGAGGTTTTTTATCCACAAACCAGACGCTCAACATCTTGAATCTCTCACTATAGCTTATATGATTGGCCATCTACAGCTTATGAATTACTTTCTACAGTTTATCGTTCACTCCCTACAGTTTATTTTTTACTGCCTGTAGCTTATTCGCACATGCTTCAAAGCCAGTAGCAGCGCGGCTTGCGAGAATCCTGGATCTCTTTTGATCTTCTAAGGATCTCATCTGGATCTTAATTATTGGGATCTGTTCTGTTGATAAGTGGATAACTATCGAAAACGACAGTTTTTTACTTCTTTCCCGCTAAAGATCGTTACAGACTGCAGTTGATTATGAGTCTTCTGTTCCTGGGTTCGTCGCCTCTCCGTTATGAGAGTATCTGGGAAATTTTGAAGTGATATCTCTTCTGTCTGCCCCGTGGAGATGTGTACATTCATTCTGTAATCCAGAGGCTTTCAATCTCCAGGTTCTGCTGCATACCTGAAATGTATGTCTAAGCGGTGATCCAGTCATTGCAATGGTTGCATGATGCAACTGACCGGCTCACGCAGACTTTTACCAGTTTAAATCGTCGTAAAGCTGAATCCTTATTTCGGGCAGGAACTCTGCCACATACATGCTATTCCTAACGCTTCTTTTACACCTGGCCTAGAAGATTAGCGACCTGGAAGTACCCGAAATAAACTGGCTTAATCCGTCAGAAGACAGGAATGCCCGCCTCAGCAAGCCGTTCACTGAAATCATGCCGGTTGAGGGGGGCTTCAGGTGTCTTCTGCCGAACGTTCTGAAGACAGAACAGATGCAGGAAGCCATGGGAATCACATGTGAGGCCGCAGGTTACCAGTTATGATGTGCCTGCCGGCATTTTTTCCCTTTCAACCTGCGGTTATCCGGCCCAGGCAGGGAACTTACGCACAGCTGGCACCTGAATGCCGTCACTTTTTAACGGCAGTATATGGCAGCTCCTGCATCCGGGGGGCATTAACGCTAACCACAGCTTATGTACCGTATCCTGGTGTTTAGTAGCAATTAACCCAGCTGGCCGGCCAGCGCAGATCTACTGTGAGTTTCGACAGGTTAATTCGGGATGAATCCCTGAGTGATCACTGGTTCAGAGATATTCTTCATACCCGTAAGATAATTAATGCCTTCTGGCAGGATTAAAGCCCTAAAATAAGCACTCCTCTATCCTGTCAATTGGGGTATTTTGCTTTCTTTTTTTATTACGTCTGGATCTTAATCAGGTCATCGCATGAGTGGCCAGCGTATGATGCCAGTGTCATTGAGGCTTGGACGGGAAAACAAGAATCCCTGAAAAAGATGGATACCTGTGGATTCAAGCCAGTACCATTCCTCCATCAGCTCGACCCCCTCGGCGACAAGCGTTATCCCGAGTTCATCACAACATTGAGCAATCGATCGCACGATTGCTTGTTTTACTCCGCTCAGATGTATGTCCTCAATCAAAGCTCTGTCTATCTTAATTTTGTCTGGCTGGAACTTTGTAAGGAGTGCAAGTCCTGAAAAACCGGCGCCAAAATCATCAATGGCAAGGCCAATACCGGCAACCCGAAGTTCTTTCAACGCCTGATGAAAAACATCCTGATCAGTAATTGCCTCGGTCTCAGTGACTTCAACTATGATCTGTTCTGGTCTGAGTCCTGCATCGCTGATTTGTTGAATAAGAATATTTACAGCCCCCGGGATCGAATAAAGTACTCCGGGTAGCAAATTCACTGATAATTTCTCATTATGTTTCAGCAGCTGTTTTGCCAGTTTAAATGCATAGAATTTTGTTTCAATATCGAAAAGATAAAGCCTGTCAGCGGGTATAGACTGAAACATTTTAAATGGCGATCCTCCTGAAGGGCTTCTGATAAGAGCTTCATAGGAAGAAATCTTTCCAGTGAGTGCATCGATGATAGGTTGCAGGGCAAACTGACAGGGTTGTTCCGGGACAGGAGCAGGCCATGAGGATATTTCAAAGTTTTCTCTGCCTTCAAGATACCAGGAAGATGGATTAAACTCTGGCGAAGTTATATGTAACCCAATCCCGCCAAGAAATTTTCTCGTAAGCCTCATTATTCTGTCATCCTGAAGATAGTTTCCTTTAAAATGACTGAAGTTGAGTATGTCCTTGATTATAGACTCTTCAGTATGACTTGAAACATCGAACAGACGCATTCCTGTATCCTGAAATCTTCTGTAAGCGGAGTAATCCTGCATAAGTAATACTACAGAGCTATGCCGCTGGTCAGTTGCTATTCGATTGAAGAGTGCATTGACAACAGCATCCTCTCCCTCAAGTACCTGAAAAAATTCAGTACCATCAAATAGTAAAATCCCCGTAATACTGCTAGCCCTATTTTTGTCAAGAGCATGCTGGACAAGTTTGTGCACATTTTCCTGTCCTGTCTCAGGACTCACCCTACTACGGTATATCAATGTGGTCAGCATACATTAACTCCACTCATGATTTAACCCAAATTGATATATTAAAAACAGCGCATTTCAAATTTTCTGAGGTAGCAATGTTTCTAAAACGAGTATAATAATTTAGTTATAAATTTTTTAAGTTACTCATATCTTATTTCTCAAATCAAACCTTTGTCAAATATATAATTTTCTATTAAATTTTAAAAAAATTCAATAATTCCAGCGCAACTATTCCTGATTGATTAACAAGTTCCAGTTCGCCTGACACGTTTTTTTGTTGCTTAGTTAGATATTAAAACCAGTACCAGGATTTTGCTTAGATCGCGTCCGATAGCTGAACTATGGCGGTATCCCACTGATTTGATGCGCCTTTGGCAGTCCCCGCAGGCGTAACCAGGTCCAAATTAATTGTTGGTAATTTTTACATTTTTATCAGTTGCACCTGCATTAAGAAACTTCTTGAAAAATTATCTCATGAGCCCTGAGGTTCTGCTGATTAATCATCAGAGAAATTTATAATTACATCTCAACCCTGAACGTAGTGGTAAGGATAACTTATTTTGACTTTGGTGGTTGGAAATCCGTGTCTCTACGGCATTATCACGTGGCTAAAAATAACCTATTGCCAGTGACCGCAACTTAATCAGGTTACTTCATGGAGTAAAAAATAACCCGGTTGCATTCCCCTCTGTATCTTCATGGTGCGAGTTATGAAGTATTTCTGAAATCAGCAGGCCTCAAGCGGGTTTAACCCTTTGTACAGCGGAACTGATATCGTACAAGCAGAAAAATATCTGGTTCCAGCAAATATCCTGCAAACCTGCATGTACATCTGTTCTTCACTGACAAAGTGGGGCCAATGTACTGTAATATTTCAACAAAGATTTTACGTCATAGTAACTTGAGGATAAGCAAAATGATTCTGGAAAAACTCAGACTGTTTGAATGCAGTCTTCACGGCGACAGGCGTTACGACAGAGAGTGGCTTGAGCAGCTTCTACATCCTGAATTTCGGGAGATAACCCGATCAGGCGTTATGGTTGATCGTTCATAGACTATCAGTTCGCTGTTAAGCGAGAAAAAAGACTTACCTCTTTTAAGCAGCGAGTTTCGGCTTACTGAAATGGGGAGAGGTTGCTTCATGCTTCACTACCGGACGTGTTGTGTTGACGGCAGTTGCCCTGCATGGCGTTCCTCGTGCTGGCTTTGTTCAGAAGAAGGACTCTGGACTCTGTTTTTTCACCAGGGTACACCAGCGGGAGATATTGCGCAGGTTTGTAGGTAAAATAATCAGTCAGAGAGGATGTTTATATGCGGAAAATTATTGTTGTGCCATACGATCATAGATGGCCTGAGATGTTTGAAGCTGAAAGTTCACTGATAAAGATATTGCTCGGTGGAGTGGCTAGAGATATACATCACATCGGAAGTACGTCAGTTCTTTGCATCTCGGCAGAGTCTGCTCGGCCATAAGAGCACAAAATCAACAGAGGTCTATATGTGGGTGTTTTCGCTGGATGTGGCCGCCCGTCATCAGGTAGGGCTTCATATGTATGGGACTGATGCAGTCGCCATGATTCGGAACCGTTAAGGTAACAACGAGTCCGGCTAATTTCCTGGTCTGCCGTGTTATTTAGTATGCCAATACTGCCGCCATCTTAATACTTTTCCCTCCTCGCTCTGCTGCGGTACGCTCAGTATTAAAATGGTGCTCAGTTTCCTTTAAGGTTGAGGAGCGCAGGCAGACCTGAGTCCATTAATTCCTCTTCTGGAGATGATTGTTCTGGTCGCTTCAAAGTTTGATCCCCGCCGCTGGGCATCGGGAAGCCGTTACGTTCTGTAATCTCTTCTGGGACTCTTATTTGTCTAATAACATACGAGAAAAGTCTCATCACTGCGGCTGCGGCGTAAAATTTAGCATCCGACCGCTCGGGCCAGAGCAATACTGAACAAACCAGATGATTATACAAATCAGTCAGGATGATGCTGCGGATGTTCTTTATCAGTATGGCCTGCGAATCGGCTGAAAAGTCCATCATTTAACAGCTGATTACGCTGGCGCAGCACTGGCCGGGGTAGTCCTGACCGTTGTTGTGGGTATTGGCCTGACAAGGTGGAAAAGCACGCTGGACCTCAGCAATGAATACGACGTCAGCGGTCTGACCTCTGCTATATCAGTACACAACTGATTTTTGTCCTGGAAGAGTTTGCTATGCGGTGTGCTGATGTGGCTGCTGATAAAGGCAGCCATATCAGCAGGCGCGCCCGAATGAGCAGGTTTTACTCGAGGCGGTTTATCCTGTACCGTCTCTCAGCTTCAGCAGTGTTGATGGCAACTGGAAGTCACTGGACGGTCTGGTCATGCTAAGAACGCTTGAACTGCCGGTATTGCTGCAGGATGCAATTACCACCCGTGCCAACAGAAACGCTAATCTGAATCCTGGCCTTGATTGCAAACAAATTTTCCGCAGCCGACAGAAGATGTTCACGCCAGTCGGATTGCGTGCTACCTCTGTAGCAAGCAGACTCAGAAGGGAATGTGGTTTTCCTGAGTCGCCTCAGTCATGCGCAGATTGATCAGCCTGGGCTGTGCCAGTGAAGGTTTGCAGGAGATCGGTAAAAGAGATGGTCAAGTATCAGTCAGCAGAAAATGATGAGATATAGTCTACGAGCATAATGAAGTCAGCAGTATTAGGCTGAAGTTATAGGGAAATAAAAGTAATACTTCATGTTTATTACTTGTGAAGTATTACTTGTTAAGTGTTAATTATTATTTATTGATTTTTAAATACTTCTCCAATGCTGCCCTAATCAGGGCACTCACGTTTTTTGGTTCAATGCCATTGCGCTTATTACTGAGTGCCGTGTCTTCGCACTGGCGAAGCAGCGCTTCAGGTAGCGATATGCTGGTTCTTGCCAGTTTCTCTAACGGTTCTTCCTGACGTTTTTCATCACCATAAGGTTTGTCGGCCAGCTGGCTGGCCAGCCGGTCAGCCTGGTCTTCAGTCACCGCATCAGCTGCACGCAGACTTCTGTTTTTATCACTGGGTTTTTTTAACATCCGAACACCTCATTCAGCAGCGCGAGCACTTCTTCCCTTGCTTTCAGGTTATCTGTCTCAAGTACAGATTTACCCTGCGACATCACGTCCCTGTAAACCTTTCGGTAACAGCCGACGGAGGAAAGAGGTGTAATAGTTTCAAACTCGGTCACGAACTCCAGGAATTCATGGCGTTCATTTCCCTGCAGCAGTGGGTTAGTCGTCGCCATCGTCTGGTAGCAAAATACCTTTAACTCAGAGTTCAGATCACGGATCGCTTCAATTTGCAGGCGCAGCTCTTCCATCGTGTCGAGGTCCAACTGTGAACACTGATGAGGGGCAATTATCTGATGCGCAACCGTCCCGCCAGTGATCAGTTCGCGGCTGTTACGGCCAGCCACGTCTACGATGACGTGTTCATACTTTTCATCAAGATTACGCAGTGTGGCGGAAATATTATCTCTTTTTTCTATCAGGGTGATGCGCGGTTCCAGATCAGAGTCTTCCCTCTCAGCATACCATCTAGAAGCTGAACGCTGTGCATCAGCGTCAACCAGGCATACGTCTCCGCCACGCATTGCCAGTCCAACAGCAACATTGATGGCGGTAGTTGTTTTTGCAGCACCACCTTTGTTACACCCAATAATTGTAATCATTTCAGCACCATAGGGTTGTTTGGTTGTGGGTTTTTTATTCTATATACTCATCATAACTCACGCTTCATACGTAGTAAATATTATGTAATAAGTATTACCATGATAAGTATGAAGTAGTAAGTATGAAATATTGGGTATGAAGTGTTAGGTATGAAGTGTTAGGTATGAAGTGTTAGGTATGGAGTGTTAGGTATGGAGTGTTAGGTATGGAGTGTTAGGTGTGAAGTGTTAGGTGTGAAGTGTTAGGTGTGAAGTGTTAGGTGTGAAGTGGTAAGTATGAGGTATTAAATGTTACTGAGTATGGTTTTTAACTGATGCAGGGTGTCTTCTGTGAGGCATGTCGCTGCTGTAAAGGTGTTTATAGCTTTGCTATCGGTATGTCTTTCCATCGGGTTGTCCAGGATGGCGAGAGCATATCTCGCTTCATCTGCCATTCTGGTCTGATACCCTGGCCTGCAAACCATACGTTCCCCAGCGCTGACCTGTTAATGTTGTCCATGACTTTCATCAGCTGAGCGCTGCAGGGCCGTGGACGGCTTTCGTCAAACAGGCCCAGCTGGGCCTGATCGCTGGTACTGAAGTCGTTCAACATTATCCCGGCTTTAGCGTAGCGATGACCCGGACGCCAGACTTTATCCAGGCCTCTGACCGCAGCGGCGATCACGTCCCGGGTATCCTGTGTAGCCAGCACAAGCTGCTCGCCCGCAGCATTGGCATAATTAGGATTCATGCGGGCTGAATGGGGAAGTCTTGATAAACACGGAGACATGCCGGCAAAACTGCCTTTCCCCACGCAGCTTCTCCGCTGCGCGCTCTGCGTATCTGCAGACCGCCTGGCGCAGCTCGTCATAGGTTTCAATACGTGCACCAAAGCTGCGGCTGCTGACGATTTGCTGCTTGGCCGGTGGGTTCTCTTCAAGTCCGATACATGCCTCACCACGCAGTTCACGCACGGTACGCTCCAGAACGACACTGAAATTCCTCCGTATAAAACGGGTGTCCGCGCGTGACAGATCAAGTGCAGTCACAATACCCATTGTGGCTAGCTTTTTACTGATCCGGCGGCCACATCCTCAGACTTCCTCTACTGGCTGCAGCGAGAGCAGCTTTTCTCTACGTCGGGGATTATCTGGCGTCAGTGCCAGTACACCGCCGAACTGAGGCCATTCCTTTGACGCCCATTGCGCTGATTTTGCTGAAGTTTTTAAAATTCCTATGCCAACACCAACGGTCAGGCCGGTGTGCGCAAAGACGGTCTTTCTGACCTGCTTACCAAAGTCTTCAAAATTCATACAGCTGTCGATTCGGTTTATGTCCAGGAAACACTCATCAATCGAGTAAAGTTCTGTGCGGGGGGCAAGACTTTCCAGCACATTCATCACACGCGCTGACATGCTGGCGTACAGCTCATAATTACTGGAAAAGGAGTAGATCCTGTCCGGGAAGGACTGCTCTTTCAGCTGAAACCAGGGTACACCCATTTTTATGCCGAGCCGCTTCGCGGCTGCACTACGTGCGATCACGCAGTCGTCATTGTTGCTCAATATAATCAATGGCTTACCTTTAAAGGCGGGGCGGAAAACCTGCTAGCAGGAAGCATAAAAACTGTTCACATCGGCAAGAGCGAACAAAACATCACCTCCGCGTCGAATGGACGAAATGCATCACCACGTCGAAAATTTCCAGTGCGTCAGGATCGGGATAAATCGGCGAAAAGGCGGCGTTCATAGGTTTCAGGGCAAGCCGGGGTCTGAGTTGCAGCCGCTTGACGGTAAACTCCCCATCCACTGCCGCTATCACAATATCGCCGTGTTCCGGTGTGATGGATTTATTGATGGATTTATCGACAACAAGTAGTTCACCATCCCTCAAGCCCGCGTCATTCATGCTGTTGCCGGAGGCTCGCAGAAAGTAAGTAGCAGAAGGGTGTCTGATGCAGTATGAGTTCAGGTCCAGTTCTGCTTCCATATAGCCCTGCGCGGGGCTGGGGAACCCTGCAGGGACACTCTCTGCATACAATGGCAGTGACACGTTAAGTGGAGTTGCCGTGGCTGAATGAATGACAAAGTCGCGCATGGGTTACCTGTGGTTGCTGTTTATATATACAGTTGTTTAGTGTAAGCCCGCCGCTGGATAGCACAACTGTTTCCCGCAGCATTTACCCTTCTGGACCTGTCTGCTTAATTAATAATTCTCTGAAAAATCTCTTTTTTTTCTCATTTTTGTCTCGTTGTGTGATTTTTAAATCCCAGGTGTCCACGATTTAACTTTATTTTTCTCTAACTTTTCTCTATTATTTCTCTTGTTCTCATATTTTTCTCTTTTAAATCTCATTTGCGTTCCATTTTGTTCTCAGACAAGCTAAGGTGCAGGTATGAAAATTTTTGTAGATGACGGTTCCACTAACGTAAAAATGAAGTGGTCAGATGCCGAAGGTAATGAACAGACTCTTCTGAGTCCTAACAGCTTTAAGCGGCAGTGGTCCGTTCCCTTCGGTGCTCAGCCGGTTTATAACTATGTGATCAACGGGGAACAGTTCTCATATGATCCTGTTACGCCGGATGCGGTTATCACGACGAACATCGCCTGGCAGTACAGTGATGTTAATGTTGTGGCAGTACATCACGCTCTTCTCCTGACCGGGTTAAAACCCGCAGAGGTGGATATCACGGTTACGCTGCCCCTGAGCGAATACTACGACCGCCAGAACCAGCCAAATGCAGAGGCGATAGAACGCAAGAAGCAAAGCCTTATGAGGCCGGTGGAACTTAATGGCGGGGAGACGTTCACCGTCAAAAGTGTGGAAGTCATGCCGGAGTCGATCCCTGCAGGTTTCAGTATTCTGAACGACCTCGATCCGCTCGAATCACTGCTGATAGTGGACCTGGGCGGAACAACGCTTGATATCTCTCAGGTGATGGGAAAGATGTCCGGGATTTCGCGTATTTTCGGGGATTCTTCGGTCGGCGTGAGCATGATGACAGTGGCCGTTAAAGACGCCCTGAAAATAGCCCGGACGTCAGGAAGCAGTTACCTGGCGGATGATATTATTATTCACCGCCACGATCGTGATTACCTGTCACGCAGGGTGAACGATGTAACCCGAATGGCTGACATTCTGGAGACGCTGGAAAGCTCTGAGAAACTTCTGACCCGCCGGGTGCTGGATGTGGTCAGTACCTTCAGTGGATACACTCATGTGCTGGTTATCGGCGGTGGCAGTGAAATTATCGCGGATGCACTGCGTGTTCACTGCAACCTGAGAAACGAGCGTTTTTACAAATCATCGACGTCCCAGTTTGACCTGGTAAACGGGATGTTCGCAATCGGATAAGCAGATGGATACTCGTCGCAAAATTCTTTTTTATATTAATCCCGCTAACAGCCAGGCCGATCAGTTTGCCAGCCTGGCGCTTGACTCCGTAGTTCAGGGGGAGCGGGGCCGGTTACAGCGCGCATCGATGCTGGCCGGTCTTGCTTTGCACAAAATCGATCCGCGCCTGCCGTTTCTGCTCAGTGAGTTGCTGACTGAAACCACGACAGAGGACGAGATTATGCAGGTCATATCCGTTCTGTTACCAAAGGGTATCCATAAGCCAGATACGCCGGCTCAGGAAACGCAGATACCGGCTCAGGATGTACCGAAGCCAGTAGTGGAGAGCGCGGACGAGGATGAAACCCGCCGGAATGCGAAGGCCATGTTCAGGCCTGGTTAACGGATTGTATAAAATAGAATTTATCTGATTTTCGTTATTGCATGACAGGAGAAGAACATGGACACAGATAAGTTGTGCGCTGTGCTGATACTACCTGCAGCTATAGTGTTTGGCTTTGCCGTGGCCGATATCCTTGAAGTGGGTCAGGCTGAAAAGAGTCCTCAGAAACATGTAGGCGAACTGAAAGAAATAAGGATTGTTTCCGGCGAGAAAAATCAGATTACCCTCGAAAATGGGATGGTTTACCTGGTTAAAGGGGAGATCAGCCAGTACCAGCCCGGTGATGAGGTTTCTGTTCCGGTTGATAATCCGGATAAGTACGTTTGTCTGCGAACCGGTTGCATGCGTCTTTTTTAAATCCTTCCTGAATTGTCTGTCACGGGGAATGAATGTTCCCCTGCAACAGATCTGTATGTACCACGTTTTCCGGGTATTTCAGTAATACGAACTCACTGACCCCCTCCGGCTTCCCGGCGAAGCCCTACTACGCTAACCGGCAGAGCCGGTAAGCTCCGCCGAACCCCGTAAACGGGTTTCGGGCCTGCCGGCTGGGGTCTGAAGGCGAACGTCCAAGGCTCTGCAGCTGGCTGGCGCCAGCGCGTTTCACTGGGCACATAAAGACGTGGCCGCTGAGGGGCACGCTGTGGCGTGCAGGTGTGTTCCTGCTCATCTCCGCTGCCGTGGCCATGTTCCGGCTAGTCCGGCGCGGAGGGCTGGTCGTAACACCCCCGGTCAGCTGCTGCAAGGGGGAAATGCACGCTGCGCGCCCCTGCAGCACCCGCCCGGCGTTGCTCCTTTGCCCTCTGCCGCGACGAACTCACCGAAACATGAAGATAACCACTGAAAGGAGAACCAGCATGAACACACACAACGTCAACACCGCCGCTTCTGAATCTTCCAAAACATGGGTGGAAAATCAAAACAATCAGAACCTGCTTTCTTCATTACTTATCCGCGATGATGCGGGTAATTACGCTATGGCATCCCATTCGCAGATCCTCTCAGAAGCAGCGAAAGTTATCGATCTTCGCTATCCGTCGGGTACCGCATTTACAAAGAATGAGGTGGCTGAAGAGTTTTTCAGGGCCAAACTGGCGGGAAGCGAGCGTGAAGTCTTTGCCGTGGCATTCCTCAACAACCAGAACGAGTTAATCGCATATCGCGAACTCTTCCTCGGCAGCATCAACACGACCTGTATTTATCCACGCGAAGTGATGCGTGCTGCTATGACGTTTAACGCGGCAGCCCTGATCCTTGCTCACAATCACCCGTCTTTTTATCAGGAAGCTTCTAGGCAGGATCTTGAGGTTACGCGAAAGATTGTTGATGTGATGAATGCGGTTGATGTGATGAATGCGGTTGATGTGAGGGTACTGGATCATATCATCGTCGCCGGTAACACCTGCGTATCGATGGACTCCCGGGGGCTGATGTGATCTTTCCGCCGGGTTATCAGCGCTGCCGGGTCGATACCTGGTAGCTTTAACCGGGCGGACGTACTATAATTATACGTAATTTCGTATGTGCGGATATGTAATGAGAAAAAAACTCAGCTTCATCGATACCAGTCTGGATGATCTTCGCGCCTTTCCTCACGATATGCGTACAGAGATGGGGTATCAGCTGGACAGGGTGCAGCAGGGAATGGACCCTGATGACTGGAAACCATTTACCACCGTTGGTGCTGGCGTGCGGGAAATCCGGGTAAAAGACCAGAATGGGATCTACCGCGCGATGTATGTTGCGAAGTTTGAAGAAGCTGTGTATGTCCTCCACTGTTTCCAGAAAAATCACAGGCGACCAGTCAGCATGATGTGCAACTGGCCAGAAAACGTTTTAAGGAACTGACTCGGGAGCGGGATAAATGAAAATTCATGATTTCGAAAACGTATGGGATGCGATCAGTGATACCCACGAAGAAGCGGAAAATATGAAAATCCGCTCTCAGCTGATGACCATCATTAATGCCTGGATTGCTCGCCACGGGTTGAGCCAGGAGGAAGCCGCCAGAGCGCTCGGTGTGACTCAGCCGCGTATTTCAGAACTGGCACGGGGCAAAATCGCCCTTTTCAGCGTAGACAGACTGATCACTATGCTGGCTAATGCGGGTCTGCATATCGTTAATATTGAGATCAGTGAAGCTGCGGCCGCCTGATCAGGTGTCTGCTCCGTGCGTGAAATCCGGTACGGAGCGGGCAAAGCGGGCGGGCCTGCGGCCCGGGGGTGAACAGTGCTGACGCACTGTTTTTCCCCCTTCGCCTGCGCTTCTTCTTCCTCTCTCTGCCGTCTTCTCTTCTCATTCTGTTATGCCGGCTCTCGCTTTTGCGTTTTCCGTTAAGCAGCTGCAGCAGCTTAACGTCCTTCAGAACCGTAAACCACAGTATGGCCCCCTGCGGCTCCCCGGCGTTGCCGGCTCGTCAGCCCCACTATGCTAACCGGCTGTGCCGGTAAGCTCCGCCGAACCCTTGCGGGTTTCGGGCCTGCCGGCTGGGGTCTGATGGCGAACGTCCAGGGCGTGCAGCTGGCTGGCGCCAGCGCGTTCACTGGCCACAAAAGGACGTGGCCGCTGAGGGGCACGCTGTGGCGTGCGGGTGTGTTCCTGCTCATCTCCGCTGCCGTGGCCATGTTCCGGCAAGTCCGGCGCGGAGGGCTGGTCGCAGCACCCCCGGACGGGTGCTCCTTTGCCCTTTACCGCGACGAACTCACCGAAACATGAAGATAACCACTGAGAGGAAAACCAGCATGAACACACATAACGTCAACACCGCCGCTTCTGAATCTTCCAAAACATGGGTGGGACAGATCAACATCCGTAACCTTTCCCCTCGGCTGGCAGAAGAAATGCGTTTTCTGGCGTCACTCTGTGATAAAGAAGAACGCATGTTACACATTGAACGACTGGAACTGATTGACGGTGCCGCACTTCACATCGCTGACCTGGTGTGCGATTCAGTCACTGACTGGTCAGTACCACATCCGTTAATTCCGTCCGCTGTTGTAGCTGCCTGGCTTCTGGCCAAAAAAATGGTGACCTCTGCGTTTGAAGAAGGAGGAGAGGCTGAGTGGGATAGTATCGAGAAGTCTCTGTGCGCGGACCTCATTATGGGGTACTACCATCCCTGACTCTGTGCGGGCAGGTATGCAATAAAGCTACCTGCCTGATATCCGGGAAATGGCATACCCATTGAAAGTGTTTCCCGTTGAGAAACGTATGGTATAATGTTCCTCAGAAGGAAACAGGAGGCAGTACGTGATAAAAAGCTGGAAGCATAAAGGGCTTCAGAAACTGTTTGAGAAAGGCGACGCCAGCGGCGTTCAGGCTCAGGACGTGGATCGTATCCGGCTGCGCCTGCTGGCGATCGATGAGGCCGTGTCGATCGATGATTTTCGTCTCTATCCTGGTTTCCGGTTTCATCCACTCAAGGGTGACAGGAAAAATATCTATTCGATCACCATCCGGGCAAACTGGCGTATCACATTTGAATTTACGGATGGCGATGCCTGGATACTCAATCTGGAGGACTATCACTGATGTCAATGTTTAATCCCCCGCATCCGGGCGGGCTGATTACAGAATACCTGGAAGACTACAATGTCTCGCTGCGTTCTCTGGCGAAAAGTCTCGGTGTTTCACCCGCTGCGTTAAGTAAACTGGCGGCAGGAAAGACGTCTGTCAGCGCGGAGATGGCGGTACGCCTGGAGGCCGGTCTGGGTATTTCAGCGAGGCTCTGGCTGGCGATGCAGGCAGCCTGTGATCTTAATAAAGCGCGGGAAGTCACGGATGTATCCCATGTTGTGCTTCATCCGGGGCAGGGACCGGATCTGGCCGCTAAAGTCTGATGCCGGGCCTTTAAAGGATTTCGTTTATCCCCACCTGGTCTAGGCGGGTTTACGTCCGGCTGGTAACTGCCGCATGCCGTTCCGTCACCGGATAAAGGCAGCGCTGACGCGCAGCTCTGCTCCGTTCGCGTGAGATTATTTCTGTGTGACTGCATCATCTTTACTGTACTGCTTTTACTTCCTCTTCCTCTCCTGCTGTTTATCTCCTTTCTCCCGTCATGCAGCTGCTGCAGCTGAACGTCCTTCAAAACCGTAAACCACAGTATGGCCCCCTCCGGCTCCCCGGCGTAGCCGGCTCGTCAGTCCCCATTGCGCTAACCGGCTGTCCCTGAATGTAACCTCACTCAAACGCATAACGTCAAGCGCAGGCAGTGAATCGGCGCTTTACGATACCGGGATAAATTCGCCTGAGCGTTACATCATCAGCCGCAGCGGCACCATCCATAAACGGCTGGGTAACCTCTTTACTGCGGCAGCCATTCACCGGCGAATGGTGCTCGAGATCCTTACCAGGAATAACACTGTGTTCATGGAAAAACTGCACGAAGCACTGGCGGCCGGGCTGGATCTGTATGTCGCATCGTCGGTTGCAAAGGGGCACATCCCACTGGAGAAGGCTCTGCATCCGGACCGCAATTTTTATGACACATCAGCGCACCCAAAAGACTGTGATATTCCGTTCTGAATAACAGACGGCCCGGTCGGGCCGTTTTATTAAAATTAAAGGAGGGCATTAATAATGAAAAACACTCAGAAAAAGCCTCTGGTAGTCGGCCAGGTTATCAGTACGAATCTCTATAATAAAGGCCGTGGGGCTGTTTTCGCGATTGAGGGTGAACAAAATCCGGAAACAGTCGGTTCCGTCAAAAGAATAATGACGCGTGGCGGAAATGCTAAATTTGATATTGCATTCTTTAATGGCAGCATTTCCCGAAGTCTCCCTGAAAGCATTCTTCACGGTGTGCAGTGGTCTGTGACAGATGAGGTCATATCCGGGAATGAACTGGAGCAGCTGGTATCACACTGCCTTCAGGTAGAAGACAATAAGCGTAAGCAGATTGACAGAGCTAAGGTGATTTTTGAAAACCTTTGTCTTCAGCTGAAAACAGATAAACGATACAGTCATCTTACACAGGAACAGTCCGGCGCGAATCAGGTTACAAAAAACATCAGAAAAGAACTTAAATCACAGTTCCCCGGCGTGAAATTTTCAGTGCGTAAAAATCATTATGACAGCATCACGGTTTCCTGGACTGACGGGCACACTGAGGAAAACGTTAAATCCGTTACTGAAAAATACAGAGACAGCTTTTTTGATTCGTCACAGGATATGTCCGTCTCCTGTCGTTCTGCTTTCAATGTGGTTTACGGCGGCGTGGGGTATATTTCTCTGAAAAGGGAGTTTACCGATGCAATCCTCGATAAAGCACTGTCGGAGATTCATAAGAAATACGGTGCAGAATTTGAAGGGGTTAAAATTGATAAAGAGAATTACAAATTAGGCGCACTGTACAGAACGGGGCAGGCGCTTTTCTGGCACAGTCAGGGTTTTGACGGCGAGATAAGACGAGTTATGGAGGTTACGGAGTGATTTATAAAAGGAGCCGCAAGGCTCCTTTATCGCCTTCTGTTTTTATCCGGCATCGAACCGGATAAAAGCTGAAACGGTTCCAGAGATCGCAGAGCTGTCAGAAGAAAACTAAACCATTCAGACAGTCAGTTTCTCTCAATGACCTTTCGCGGAATTTTTCCAGCCCTGATATCTTTGTAGTGGCCATCGATGAGCATCGCATAGCGGTAACGATTCCTGATGGTAATCTCCCTGTTCTTAACACCTGCATTATACATTCCGACAGCAAGCCACCCGGCTCCGTACTGATTGAAATTTCTTCTCAGCACCATTGCACCGACATAAATGTTGAGGCAGGGATCGGCCCGCATTTTTTCCGGGGTGAGTGCCGGGCATTCTTTCCTGAAGTTTCTGAGCGTGGCGTCATTGATTTGCATGATGCCGTAATCGGTACTGGTTATTTTACCTTTCGCGTCCCGGTTATAATTGATGGCCTTCGGATTGTAGCGGGATTCCTGCTAGGCGATAGCGCGCAGATAGTCGGGATAGATTGAGTACCACTGGCCAGCCTTAATAAAACAGTCAGCAAGAGATTTTGATATATTGAGTCCTGACGCCAGCAGGGCGATTGCAAGAATAATAGATCGCATAAGGCCACCGGTTTTTAAAGGGAAAGGGACGAGATACAAAACTATAATATCACGATGTCGATATTTTGACACACCACTCGCAAAATAAATTTTGCCTGTAAAGCCTTTAGAATCAGATGCATGAAAAAAACAGGTTGTTTTCTGTACAATTGAGAGTTGCCAGATGGCATTCATGTGGTGGCCAGATGGTTGCTTTCCGGGGGCTTTTTGGCATGTATATAAATTTCAGTAGTTTAAATGATTATTGAGCACCTGAGCTACCGGTAAAATGCCTACTGGATGCTTGTGTGGGGCCACAAGGCTGCCATGTGGTTGCCAGATGGTGGCCAGATGTGGCGGAATTCAGCTACCAAGAGGAGAGGGAACCCTAAGTGCCGGAGCATGCTCTTCATCGATAATGCGGAAAAAAGGTAATTAAATATGATTGATAATGAAATGTCTAAAAGAAACAGGGTTTACCTTACCGTGCCTTACTCATTGCTTGAGAAAGTTGATATGCATGTTGAGAAGAGACTGGAAGATGGTGAGTCACGAGATGTAGCTAACCGTTCATCATTCGTTATGGAAATGTTTAAGCTGGGTTTGAGAGTATATGAAAATAAAATCAACAAGGATGAATCAGAGAGAACTCTGGATGACAAACTTGAGCTGATTGCTAAAAATGTCCTAATAAATGGCTTTATGACAGATGCTATATTTGGGATAACAAAAGAAGTGATTGATAAATCTTTAGTTGTCAGGAATGCCAGTCTTTTGGAACCAGACTGGCCAAAAGAAATGAAACAAATGGTAGCGGGAAAACTTCTAGAATACTTTAAGTAATTGAAGGGGGCAGTACGTAAGCCTCCTAGCTCACTGTTTTCTTCAGTGTTGAATTTTATTTTTATTCTGATTTTTTCTCTGATTTCGTCAGTTTATTTTTCAAGTGACTTGCGAATATACCTGCGCAGTGTCAGTGCATTAATGCCGTAGTACGTATATGTCTGCTTTCTGGTATGACCGCCGATCACAACAGCATTGACTGCCTGATCTCTGACGCGTTTTTAAAGAAAGTGCTGGCTGTCATGTTTCATCCGTCTTCATTCACTATCAGAATTGTCCTTGAATTCCCTTTATGCATCCTTAATATACTGGATGTTTACACCAATACTTTCAGCCGTTTCTTCTGTTGTTTACCCATTACCCTGATTCTGACAGTTTTTTAAAAACGACTTGGGAATTGAATTTTGTGAGGGGTTGTCGATATATTTAATCAGTGCTCTGGCTGTTATCTTGTCCTTTTTAAGGATGTCTTTTCTCAGCGCACCCTGAGAAAGCTTTATTTTTATATTTTTAATATCCTGCGATGACGGTTTTCTTCTCTCATTTTTTCAGGAGGTTGATTTTTTTCTTTTCTTCACTTTCCTGATAGCGTGATAAACCTGAGAATGACTGATCTTGCAAGTTTCACTAATTTCTTTCAGCGCTTTTCACGGATTTTCGCTGTAGAGGTTTGATATTAATTTCCAATGCCTTTGTCTGAATTCCATTGCAGATATCCCTGTCTTGTGGAAGACGGCCTTATAAAAAAGATTCCGAGCGCGACTGTTCGGTGGATATGTCACCAACAGGCCAGTCCTGATAAAAATGCGACATGATTATTTAGCATTGCTGTATTTTTTTAGCATTCTTCGGAGAGGAGTCATCGCCTGATGGCTTTTCATGTTCTACATTCTCTTCAGCTACCCCAAGTAAAAAAATAATTTTTCGTATTTTGAAAAAAACTGACTGAGCTTTATTTACCGTTGCTGAGGATTTTTTGAATAATCGGAAATCATGCTGTTCGGGAAGAAATATTTTGGTAGATGATGCTTTTGACTTATACGATAATAATCCCGATGATGGCTTTAACCTACTGGTTTTAAGTTGCGGAAGATCGGTGCTTTTGAAGGGCCGTATTATAATATACCCGTGATCATTGAAAATGCTTGATTTCATGCTGTCAGGGTTTTGTTTAATAAATCGAACTTTTGTTTAGTTGAAGGATCAGATCACGCATCCTCCCGACAACACAGACCTTTCAGTGGCAAAGAAAAAGTTCAGAATTACAAACTGGCCCACCTACAACAAAGCCCTTATCAACCGTGGCTCCCTTACTTTCTGGCTGGATGATGACGTTATTCAGGCCTGGTATGAATCAGCAACGTCTTCACCACGGGGAAGGCCTCAGCGCTATTCTGACCTTGCCATCACCACTGTCCTGGTGATTAAACGCGTATTCCGGCTGACCGGGAGTAATGCGCGGTGGAAATGGACAACAGATTACAACCGTCGTTCGATAGCGGAAACGGCGATGTACAGGGTAAAACAGCTGTTCGGCGGTTCACTGACGCTGCGGGATTATGATGGACAGGTTGCGGAGGCTCTGGCCATGGTACGTGCTCTGAAAAAATGACGAAGTCAGGTATGCCAGAAAGTGTGCGTATCGCCTGAAAACCCAACCCGCTGCAGAGATGCTCGCCCTGAATCTGATTTATTCAACAAAGCCTCAATTAGGTTCAAAATAGTTCAGCTCAAATATTTCCCTGTTATTGCGACAGTACACTTTTCGAAATCAATGCTTAATGGAATACCCAGAGGTAAAGTAAGCATTGGATGTGTATGACAACAGTCAAACCCGTCTATGAGCGGTAAAGGCTTATTTCCCAAAACTTCCTGTAAAACCTCTGCAGGCTGACGTCCGGTATTTGAGCTATCAAAAAGCTCATGTTTTCCTAAAATTATTGCGCTCACTTTATCCAGTATGCCGTTAAGTTTTAACATAGAGAAAGAGCGTTCCACTGTAGCAATATCCTTCAGGCTGTCTTCTATGAACAAGATATCGCCTTCCTGGATTTCAGGCATCCATTGACTGCCCATAATTCCTGAAAGCGTGTTTAAGTTACCACCTATCACTCGCCCTTCAATGATGCCGGCGCCTAAAAATCGACAGTTGTTCTCGTAAAGTATTTTAGGTCTGACTGGTTCAGCGTTGTCCCAGTTCAGACGTTCATCAGTCCATTTTTGTGGCAGACGATAATGATAGGGGCCTGAACGAGGCTGCATCAGTAGTTCGCAGAACGACTGGTAGGTCTCATTAACTAAAGGAGGAAATTCACCAAATGAAGCAACCAGTGCGGGTCCGTAAAATGTAACCAGCCCTGTTCTGGCGTAGATACCTGCAAGCAGTGCAGTAGCATCAGAGTAGCCGATGATTATTTTTGGATTTTCACGAAGCGTTTGATAGTCAAGATATGGCAAAAGTGAGTTGCTGTTACTTCCACCGATAGTAGACATAATACAGCTTACTTCAGGGTCGCGAATGAGCGCATTAAGCTCGTCTGCTCTCTCTTTAATAGTCCCTGAGCGATAGTAATCTGACAGTCCGGTGAGATTACCTGCCTTCAGTATGAACCCTTTTTTTTCAAGGAAGGATTTAGCGCGATTAAAGCGGTTAGGTGCCGTCATGGTTACGGGAGATGATGGTGAAAAGAAACCAATCGTATCACCAGTACTTAATGGAGGAGCGAGCAGCGTCTGCTTTGAATTCATATTTCCTTATCCTCAACTTAGGGGCATTGATACATCCACACGTAGATAAAATTCGAGCTAGCACTACCAATATTTTGATTGCTTACAAACCGTATCATTCGTTGACCTAGCGCTCGAGGCAATAAAAAGAAGCACTTACTGCTCGTAACACTTTTCTCCGCCTTTCTCAATGTCCACTCCTCGCTCAAAGCTGCCTGTCACCGTGATCGATCGCCCTTACCGCGGCCTGGAAGTACAAAAAATGGCCTTAACGTACAATAATTTTCGATATCCAAACTGACCCCTTTAAGGACAAGCTGGTCATGAGCAACAGTCGCGGAGAGAAGGTACATGTAAATCCTGACGCACCACTGTATGCCGACTACGGGTATACGGAATCGTTCGGTGCAACCCGCCGCGCGCAGGGGAGCGTTATCGCCGTACTGAACGGGAGGGACGTCAGTGACGCCACAGTCAACATGCTGAAACGAAGTGGTGACAACGTCACAGCCTTTACGAGTCTTGATGAACACACCATGACGAAACGTCTTGAGGAAAACAAGCCACTGGTCACCATCACCGACAGCCTGAAATCACTGAGCGGTAAGGATGATCTGACAGATGCGCTGCGGGAACTGGGCGCGCGTAAAATGTCACTCAATGAAAGGGGGGGCAGGCTGGCAATAGAAAAGGTGACAGGAACCAGTGTGACCTTCAGTGAAACAGCAGTTCGTGCTGAGATAGCCACCGATAACGTTATTCTGGCGCAAGACCTTTCCCATCATATCGCGCTGCTACAGAACCGGGGAGAAATCATCCCGCTGAGTCCGGAACAGGGTGCTGCCGGTTTGTTTATTTCCCGCGATAACTTCGATAATGAGCTGAGCATTCTTCGTCATGTGGCGGAAGGGAAAAATGCGGTCAGCCCGCTTATACCGGGAGGACTTACCGCAGAACACTCCGGCAGGCTGCCGGAGACGGTAACCGGGTCGTATTGCAGCGCGGTGAAAAACACGGGGAAATACTGGAGGCTGAAGACATCAGGCAGGCGCTGACGCTGATGGAAGCCAATCCCGACAGCCCGGTGGTCCTGACCACCGGACGTACAGAGGAGAGTGAAAGCCGTGCGCCGGAGACAGCGGCCGCATCGGCGGGCGAGGAGCTGCAGGTGAAGGATGAAGAAGCACTGGAAAAGGCCATCCGTAATGCGCTGGGCAAAGAAGAGGTTCAGGAAAGCGATGAACAGCGGAGTGCAGATGAGCGCGAAGGACTGACGGACAGTGATGACGGAGAGAAAGACCGTCACGGACTGAAAGACATTGCAGAACGCGAGCTGGAAGAAAGCAGGCTGGCACGGTACGGGCAGGATAAAACGGATGACGTTCTGCATGACCGTGATTTCCGCAATGATGAGGTGAATATCGTGCGACACGGACGGGTTCATGCCGAACCGGAACCGAAACCTGCACCACAGAAAACGCTGGAGTAATCAATGGGTCTGTTTCTTGTTATGGCCACCGCGGTGGTGGCCCTGCTGATACTGTATTTCGTACGGCCTGAACGGAGTGATGAAGGAAGTCTGCTGAGGCGGTGGAGCCGGGATAACTCCGGTGATACCGACAGTTTGACTGACAGTATCATATCAGAGCACATCCTGCGTTTTACCTGTGAACACGGCCTGTCGGAAAGCGAAAGCAGACTGCTGCAGGGGATGCGCACCAGACCGGCAATGATGCCGGTGACATTACTCCTGCATCCGGGGCTGGTGCAGCGTGAAGGAAAACGGTTTGTCAGGAGTGTCCGGCAGAACACGTTGATCGGAGCGCTGGTGACTGTTGCCGTGATATTCCCGCCGGTTAGCCCCCGCAGTACGTCCCCGCAGCCGCACATGGTGGAAACTGTTCAGCCTGGTGTCGAAGTGGCACTGTGATGTGGTGATCGTGGACCGTGCAACGTTTGAAGTTGTCGCCGCCGTGGAGCTGGACGACCGTTCTCATCTCAAACCGGCCCGTCGCCGGCGCGATATTCTGCTTAAGGAAGTGATGCGTCAGGCAGATATTCCCCTTCTGCAGAGCTATGGCCGGGAAGAGCTGCAGGAACAGATCCTGAGTTTTCTATCATCCCGGCACACAACGGCACCCGCTCCGTTGTAAAAAAGGGCGGAGCAGACACCCTACCGCCCTCTGGTTGGCGGGTCGGGGATCTGCAGGGATTAAAATCCCGACAGTTCCCCGACCTGATACTTAAATGTCTTTTTTCAGTATTAACTATATGAAAAATTTGATGATCTGGAAATGCTCTTCCGGGCACACTATTAAACTCTCAGACAGATAACGTCCCGGTTCAGACCGGAGCTGCACATATCTTCAGACCACGCGCCAACGTGCGTCTCACTTCAAATCCAGGACAGTCGCCGAACATCCAAAACTGTAGTATCCTTCGGAAATGACGAAACAATTTTCTGAAGGAGACGGTATGTCGCAGGCATCAGACACAGAACCTTCTTCAACAGCCAAACGGCTTTACCGTAAAGGTAATCCCCTCTCAGCGGCTGAAAAGCAGCGGCTTTCTGTTGCACGAAAAAAAGATACTCACAAAGAATTGTGCGTTTTTATTCACAACGCGCATAAAGAGGGTTTTCAAAAACTCTGCGAAGAGCACGGTGTAACTCAGGCTCGGATGGTTGAAAGACTTATTGAAGCAGAACTGGCTAAGAAAGCTGATCCCCTCAAAAAGTAATGGAATGACATTCTTGCCAGATTCAGGTGTGAATGATAGATTGCAAGGCGTTAAGACATTCTGGCGGGCCACGCCGAAAGATGGCAGGGACTGAAGTAACTGGCTGACAGGCTTCAGAAAAGCAAAAACCCCGATAATCTTCTCATTTCTTGGCGGAGACGAAAGATTAACGGGGTCCTATAAATCCACATAGAACTGTTGTCCTATGTGGAGGAGTATAGTGCCATGCAAAGGAAAACTCAATACCTGCAACGGCCACTCCTTCTGCGCAACATAAGTGCAGGGGGCTGTGCCTGAATCATCAGCACCAAATCATCAGTATGTATACCGTCCGTCCCGCCGTGGAGAGGCTAACCGTCTTCGCCGTGGCACATCAAAAACACACCGTCACCTGACGCCAGTTTTTACCGGCAGCGTACCGCGCGGAACCGCATCAAAAGTGGTGGCCTGTTTCCGTCAGCATGACTGGTGCCGTAACAGCGATCTGATCGCGCTGCGCCGCACAGGCTACACGCCGTATGGTCGCATTTTCGATCCGTCCTTCCGCCCGAAACCGATGCGCATCACGCCGCGTTCTGAAAGCCGTGAAGCGCTGACCGCGCTGTCGCTGGTACTCGCGGCCAACAGTGATTACAGCCCTGACAGCGACTACATGTTTGAAGTCATGCTTCCCCTGGAAGAAATCGCCAGGCGCATGAACGCGCTGCATGTGTACGAGAGCGGACGGAAGGCGTATGACGTGGCCCTTCATGCGCTGCGGGTGCTGGAAGAACTGGACTATGTCGTTGTGCACCGCGACAGGGATACGGACTCCGGCCAGAACAAACCCGTGCGTATATTCCTGACCGAGCGCTGCTTTACGTCGCGTGGTATCGCCGTGGAAGATATCCGGCAGTGGCTGCACAAATACCGCCAGTGGGCGGTGACAAAAGGTGTCGCGCAGTCACAGCGGGAAAAGTACGAACGCCATCTGTTACGCATGGCGCGGCTGGGCATGGATATTGATAAACACCATTCGCTGAAAAACCGCCTGCGGCAGATAAAACGCTGGGTGGTCAGTCCTGAACTCCGTGCTGAACGTCGCCAGCTGGAGAACGACCTGGGCGCTCAGCTCGATCGTCACAGCGCAAACCTGGTGCAGCTGCGCGCGGCAAAGCGTGATAACACGCCTAACCGTACCGGCTGGATGCGCTGGGTGGCCAGTGGCCAGTGTACGACCGCGCAGCAGCTGCATGCAGAGCATGCGGTGAAGGCACTGCATCCACAGCTGCATCTCTCCGACCCGGAACGCTATTACGCGCTGCTGCTTGAGCAGGCCGGCATACCTCTCTGATACAGGCTCTTTAAATTAACCGCGTATATCGCGGTTTCTGTGCTGGTTTTTTGCCGTAACAGGCTGCCCGGCAGGGACGTTCACGCCTTTTTCCTGCCATCAGTCCCGTATCCGGTGCGCATTTTCCTGATGACCGCCCGGCGGCCGCTTCTGAACGGTGGTTATTCATGCAGTTAAATTCGAAGGAGATATTCCTCACCAGATTAACTTCGAAGTGACTGTTCATCATGGGTTTAACTTCGAACGACTCTGTCTGGAATTGCTTAATTTCGAACGTTACTTCTGAACCAAACATGCCCTTTAAAAAGGGAGTATTCGGAGCAGCTCAACGCTGCATCCGGGATAGCTCCTTTCACTGCGTTCAAGGCAAAAACCGTGCTCCCGAAAAACATCAGAGCCAGTTGCAGGAAACATATTAAGCACGTACCCGCACCAGGTGCGGAGCAGAAGGATTAGTTACAACACTCAAATCCGGAGCCTCAACATCACGACGGAGCGAAACATCAGCGCCGTGCCTCTGTGTTGCCCGCCGGTTTTCCCCGCCCGGGGCCAACGGCCCCGGACAGGAAAAACAGACGGATGCTGTAACTAAAGTGCGTTACCCCCTGTAAGCGGCCGCCATGCGCCCGCTAACACTGCGGAAAAGATTTCCCGGCGAGCTGAAGCTCACCGCCAAATCACCGCAGTTCGAAGGTAAATAATCACAGAGTCGCTGCCGGGCCGGTCGGGTCTGACAGGGAAGGGGCCGGATTGCGGTATATTCGGGCCTGCAACCGCCTCCGGCGGGCTGACGGCGCCAGGTGGCATCAGTGTTGTCCTCAACGGTTTATGGCGCCTCCATGCCGCTGGCGCGGCATTCACAGCGTGGCTGCGCACTGCTCGCCACCCTTCAGCCATAAGGGTGTTCATCTGCCCGGTTCCTGTTTACAATCGCTGCCAGGCTCTCCGGATAACTGAAAGGACGAACAACTGGATAACAGAAACCTCAACGTCAGCCACCTTGCCTGGTGCGGACTTGTGGCACTTCAGAACGCCCGTAATGACGGGCAGGTCAGTTCACCGGCGCAGGAAAACCTCTTCCTGGTGCGCTGGCTGGCGCTGGCCGAAAAACAGCGGCGATTTCACCGTGAATTCGCAGAGGATATCCGCTGGCTGCTCAAAACGGGAAGGAACAAGGGTGTACATGCCGACCTGCCGGGCAAGCTGAACTATCTGTGGCGCGCCGGCAGCGGCAGCCTGAAAGAGCAGAATGACCTGTTCCGGCTGCAGCATGCCCTGCAGGCGGTAAAGCTGACGGGATGGGTGTACAGGGTTCTGTCAGTGTCAGAATGGAGCGGACGCAACAGAGTACGTCTGAATCCTTGCGTGTCGGGTATGTACCTGAACAAGGCTGCCCTCGATAACGGATTTGATGAGACAGGCACGCAGCGCTCCCCGCTGCCGGTGCGTATCACCGGTAACCTCGCCGGTCTGGATGAGCTGCTGAAGCAGTCGGGCTGGCGTCGTGAGCCTGTGGCCGGTGACGACGCGCAGCTGCACCATCTGCTGGCCAGTCAGATGTGAGATTTCGTTCAGACAGGTGCCAGACACTGTTTAATCTCTCCGGGTCTATTTCCCCGGAGCTGGCGGCGATAATCTCTTAATGCTAATGTACGCATACATTAGCATTAAGAGGAATTCGACTTATGCGGAATGAAACGAAAAAGGCCATGCACATGTTTCTCGGCGGCAGATGTTATACAGCAGAAAACCTCGAAAGGGATTATCTGGCAGAAGTGGCCGGGTACAGTAACGACCTGTGGGAAGCTCCGCAGCGTGCTGCGCGTCTGGCGGCGGCGGTAAAGCGCTACAAGACATCAGAAATGCTGCGTTTTATTTTTGCCACGATCGCATACGACCCCGACCCGGACTTAACCCCGCTGGCCGTGAAGCGGCTATGTAATGCCCTGTTCGGCAGAACGGGTAGTCAGTGGCTGGTTGTGGAAATTTTCGGTGAGAAGGGGCGGCTGAGGCGCAGCGACGACAGCAGCCCGGAAGCCGTGGAAAAAATGGCCGCCAGATACCGCCGTTCGGCCGGAGAACACTGGTCGGCAACGCTGGCCGAAATTGAACGGGTAAAGCGGCTTTATCAGGCGGGAACTAAAGCATCCAGAAAAGAAGGGGGCTAAATAGCTGATCCTAATACCGCTACACTTTTGCGAGACCATGTCGGCC